>CAZMXF010000333.1:0-3387 GCA_964570015.1 uncultured Oscillospiraceae bacterium
GCCTGCTTGGCAAAGGTGGCGTTCATGGCGTAGTCGTTCATGACGACAAAGATGATGTCCGGATTGGCTCTCTTGATCTTGGCCAGCTGAGCGCGGAACTCTCTGTCGCCGGCCTGGCACTGTTCCTTGGCGACGAACTCACCGCCGTTGGCAACATAGGCTTCTTCGATGAACTGACCGACTGCTTCGGAGTTGGTGTCGCCGTTGATGGTGAACAGAGCGCCCTTCATCAGGCCGAGGTCCTTGGTGGCGTAGGTGCCGACGACGGTGCCGATGTAGGCATCCAGGAAGCACATACGGAAGGAGTAGGGATGCAGATTGCCCTGCTCATCGATGGTGACGAGCTCATTGGAAGCGGCGGTGCCGATGATGGGAACCTTCAGCTCATCCGCAACGGAGGCCATCGGAATGTTGCAGGAAGAGAAGTTGGTGCCGATTTCAGCGACGATGCCGTTGTCGGTGATGAGCTTGCGCAGCGCGTTCACGGAGTCGGCGGAGTCGCCCTTGCCGTCCATCGGGACGAGCTCGAGCATCTTGCCGTCCAGCACGCCGCCGGCGGCGTTGATCTCTTCGATGGCTTCCAGAGCGCCGAACTTACCGGCGTTGCCCCAGAGGGCGGTGGACTGGGAGAGGTCACCGATGTAGCCGATCTTGATGGTGTCATCCGCGGCACTGGCTGCGGGCACTGCGAGGGCGACGATCAGGACGATCATCAGAACCAGAGATAATGCTTTTTTCATTTTGTTGATTTCCTCCTTATAATTTGGTTTCATGCTCAGCATTATATGCCTCTGGGTATAGTTTAAAAAATTTTGTTTATTTTGTCAAGACCGGTTTTGTTAGTTTTTGACCGTTTCTGAAGATGTCGGTTTTGAACAGCCAGGCCTTTTCTCTCCAAAAACCGTCACTATTCCAAGGTTTCCGGGCTTTTTGGGTCTGTTTCCCTTGTTTGTTTTTCTGTTATATCCACAAATTCCGACATAAATTTTGTCATACTGCATAAATAATGAATATTCTTTTTGTGTAATTTGCCCTGCCCTAAATTCACGATCCCGTACTGTTTTTCAACCTGCATTTTCTTTCGGTCGCAGTGAACGGGTGCCGCCTCTTTCGAGACAGCACCCGTTTCGGTTTTTTTATTTTTCTGTATCAGTCCTGCGTGTATTGAATCCGGATCTGCCGTCTTGCAGCAAAGGCCTCAAAGCTCTCCGGCACACGCTGGTCGGTGATGATCAGGTCGACGTTCTCCAGTCCTTCAAACAGATGATTGGCCGTCCCTTCAAATTTGGTGTGGTCCACCACCAGGATTTTCATCTTCGCGCTCTTGAGCATCTGCCGGCGCACGTTGGCTTCACTGATGTGGTTGTCGGAAAGTCCGTATTCCTCGCTGAGTTTCGGGCAACTGATAAACACCTTGTCGGCGTAAAAATGATGCAGCGCCTCCACCGTGTTCGGGTCGGCAAAGGACGAAGTTCTGCGGCGGAAGACACCGCCGATCCCTACCAGGTTGACATTGGAGTTGCGGTCTGCGAAGAGGTTGCAGATGGCCAGGGAATTGGTGATGAGCGTGACGGTCAGATCCAGGGCCAGAATCGCTTCGGCGATGGTCAGGCAGGTAGTGGAGGAATCCAGCATCACCATGTCGTTTTCCTGGATGATGGAGACGGCGGCCGCAGCCATGCGCTCTTTCGTATGCTGGAGATAGGACTTGCGCAGCTCGATGGGATAGCCCTTGTCATATTTCTCCACCAGATAGGCACCGCCGTGGGTCCGGACCAGCTTCCCTGCTATTTCCATCTCCCGGAGATCGCGCCGCACGGTTTCTTCGCTGCAGCGGAGCTTCTCGCTCAGCTCCGGCACCAGAACATATCCGGCTTTCCGCAGATCCTGATCGATCAGGTTTTGCCTCTCGATTTTTAACATACGGTTTGCTCCCTTGAAGTTGTGTCGGTCTGTTTTCTGTCTCTTTCCTCTGTCTGTTTCCCTGCAAGTTCTCTTGCTGCATATTATACAATACGAAAGTGCAAGACGTCAAACCATTCTTTTTCGGTCATTCTTTTGTCTGTTTATTTGGTTTAGTGTTGACTTTTGACCGTTTGTGGTGTAAAGTTTCAGGTGGGAACGAGTAATTTTATACAATTCGGCTGCTCCCGGCCTGTCAGGAGGCTGTCATGCGCAAGTTCGATTCCTTCTTTCTCATGAATACGGACGATGTCCGGCGCTATGCCGTTGAGGTGCTTCACCGGTTTGACACGGATGAAGAGACCGAATGCCGGGAAATCGGCGACGGCAACATCAACTATGTCTTTCAGGTACGTTCCCTGCGGGACGGCCATTCCGTGATCGTGAAGCAGGCCGACCGCCTGCTCCGCTCCTCCGGCCGTCCTCTGGATCTCTACCGCAACAAGATCGAAGCTGCAATTCTGAAGCTGGAGGGTGAGCTTGCCCCCGGACTGGTTCCCGAGGTCTATTATTATGACGAAACCATGGCCGCCACCTCCATGGAGGATATCTCGGCCTGCCGCAATCTCCGCCGCGAACTGATGGCAGACCGGTTCTATCCGCATCTGAGTGAAAAGATTTCCTCTTTTCTGGCGGATACCCTCCTGCCGACCACCGACCTGGTCATGGATGCGGAGGAGAAAAAGCGCAGGGTTCAGTTCTACACAAATCCCGAACTCTGCAAAATCACCGAAGATCTGGTTCTGACGGAGCCTTATTACGACTACAAGGGCCGTAATATCCTTACAAAGGGGAATGAGACTTTTGTCAGGACCTTTCTCTATTCAGATGAGGCGCTCCACGCAGAAGTTGCGAAGCTCCGTCTCGGCTTCATGAACAACGCCCAGGCGCTGCTGCACGGAGATCTGCATTCCGGGTCGATTTTCCTCAACGAGCATGATCTCAAGGTCCTGGATCCTGAGTTTGCTTTCTACGGTCCGATGGGATACGACATCGGAAACGTCATCGGAAATCTCTTTTTTGCCTGGGCCAACAAGGCCTTTACCGCACCGGAAAAACAGTCCTTCTGTGACTCACTGGCCGGGTGCATCGAAGAGATCTTCGACCTGACCCGGGAGAAGCTCTCCCGGCGCTATGACGAGCTGGTGACGCTCCCGCTCTATCGTGTTCCCGCTTTCCGCCAGAGCTGGCTTGACGGTGTCATGGCGGATTCTCTCGGTTACGCCGGGACGGAGATCATCCGCCGTACCGTGGGCGACTCCAAGGTTCTGGAGCTGGAATCCGTGACCGATCTGTCCAAACGGGTTCCCATGGAACGTGCGCTCATCAAGCTCGGCATCGCCCTTATCAAGCAGCGCCAGCAGTTCATTACTGGCCGTGAGATCACGGCGCTGTTCCGCCTGATCCTGAGCTGAGAAAGGACCG
>CAZMXF010000334.1:0-3385 GCA_964570015.1 uncultured Oscillospiraceae bacterium
CTTCCACAATCAGCCGGCCAGTCACTACGGTTATTATGATGACGACTGGGACGATCTGTATGACCGTGACTGGGACGATCGTTATGACTACGATTATGACTGGGATGACCGGTATGACTATGACCGCGATTTCGACGACATGTTCGATTGGGACGACTGATCACAAAGTCCGCTTATATACAGAAAACAGAAAACCGGAGCAGATCGGGAAACCCCCGTTTCTGCTCCGGTTTGGATTTTTCAGTGCATGTTTTCTACAGGTCAAGATAGTATTTTCCGTTTGCATTGATGATGGTGGTGTTCTTATACTGCAGGACGCGCTGCTGCCGTGGGTCGTAGCGTTTGTGGACATGGCCGTGAACGAGGTAGGAGGGCTGCCAGCGATCCAGCAGCGGCAGAAAGGCTTCGAAGCCCCGATGGGCAATGTTCTCCTCATCTCCATAACCCGCGACAGGAGCATGTGTCAGGACAAGATCGACACCGCCGGCCCGCATGATCTTCAGATGGAGTTTCATGATGCGTATGCGCATCTGGCGCTCGGAATACTGATACGGTCCGTTGTTGTAGCGCAGGCAGCCGCCGAGACCCAGAATCCGGAGCCCGTTTACCACCACAAGCCGGTCATCGATACAGTCACAGCCCTCCGGCGGCTGGCGGTCGTAGGACCAGTCGTGGTTTCCGTGAACATAGAGCAGGGGACGGTTCGCCATCGTTACGAGGAAGCTGAGATAATTCGCTTTGAGGTCACCTGCGGACAGAATCAGGTCAACTCCATCCAGGTTGCCGGGGTGGTAATAATCCCATAGATACTTGTCTTCCTCATCTGAGATGAGCAGCAGCTTCACAGCTGGCCTCCTTCTGCCTCGGGGAGCAGTTTTTTCCTGTACAGGCCGAGAATGTGCATGGTCTCGGCGTATTCGGGGCGGAGTTCCTCGTAATCGGGAATTCTGCCGACAACATTATCGCAGAACCAGTCCATGGAGACAATCTCATCCGGACTGAAGGAGTGCTCTCCGTCGTTGCGCAGGGTGCCGTTCTGATCGAACATACGCATGCGGAAGGGCTGGAGTGAACCGTTGCAGATGCCCGTCCGAAGAATCCGGCCGAGACCGGCAACGCCATCCGGGAGATGCTTGCTCAGATGAACATCAAGTACACCGCTGGCCATACCCCACCAATAGTTGATGGCCTTGCTGTCGGAAATGTCGTTCCAGGCGCCGCTGAAAACGCTGTAAACGATTTTCTCATAGAGCTTGCCCCAGGCCCAGAAGGGTGTGACCAGCGGAACAAGCGTGCCGTCCTTCTGCAGCTTAAAAGTACCGAGTTCGAAGTCTTTCCAGACGGTGCCGGCGCTGACAATTTCGCGGTTGGAGATGACAGAGACGCCGCTGTCCAGAAGGCGCTTCACCGGATCACCGGGCAGACAGGCCCAATCGAGTCGGATGACAGCATTCGGATTGGTCATGCGGGCGCCGAGAGCAAAAGCGTTGACGCTGGCGGGTGTGCCATAGATCGGATTGTTGGCGACGTAGCCGATCTCATTGCCCTCTGCCATGATTCCGGAGATGGCGCCGGTAATGAACTTGCACTCATAGGTCCGGCCATTATACATGCGGACACCGGTATAGGGCTGAAATACTGCACAGGTCAGGAAGCGGACGTTCTTATGGAGCGCTGCGGCCTTGCGGCAGGCACTGACCATGGCGGCGTCGGTTGCGAAGATCAGTTCTGCACCATCGGCGATGGCCTCTTCGAGAACGGACTCATAGTCCCGACCGTCAGGCAGGTAGGTCTTGACGGAGACTTTCGGGCCAAGCTGATCTTCGAGATATTGACGCCCCTCATCATGGGCCTGAACCCATGTACTGAATTCCGGCGGCGCATCATAGAGAAAAGCAATGTTCAAATGGTCCGGGCGGGCGATGCTGATGATCTTGGAGATGACATTCTTTCCCTTTTCGTCGGGTTCCGTGCTGAGTTCAATGGCAGAGTCATCCGTCTGGACCAGCATGTCCGGCCAAAGAGTGTCGAGACGTTTGGAGAGTTCCGGAAGTGTCAGATCCTTGATGTCGGAGAAGGAAAAGACCTGCAGCCAGGTCAAAAGCGCTTCCGCCGGGGTGACCTGGTCCTGCCCGGGCCGCTGCTTCTGCAGCGCGTCACGGAAGTGACTGAACCCGGCGGAGAAACTGCGCCGCTCCTGATCGGTCCAAACATGCTCCGGTTCAAAGCCGAGTGCAGCCTGCAGCTTGGCATAGCTGCCGCGGTGGCGGAAGTCGATGCCATAAAGACCGGATAGAGAATAGAAGTGCATGAATTCATAATACACCTGCACATCGTGATCCTCGGACCAGCGGGGGATTACGCGCTTGACATGGGCGGTGATGCGGGGCGCACCGTAGCTGAGCAGCACACTGAGCCGTTTATTACCTTCCTGAATGTAGAAGCGGCCCATAAATTCGTAGCACTCCACCGCGTCGCGGATCCCTTCCTCACTCAGATGAGCATCGCAGAGACTGATCCACTTGGCGGCAAACTCGCTCGACGGCTCCAGCAGGGGCATGAAGTTTCCGGCGAGAGCGGCTGTGCGGCCGGCAGACTTGGTGCCGACAAAGCGGTCGGCGGGGACCTGGACAAGACCGAGGTCGACATAGCCGGCGATGGCGGATTCCTGTACGATGTCATCCAGCACGAGAGGATAGGGATATTCACCGTGGAGGATGGCGTTTTTATAATATTTCTGCCCTGTCTTCAGGGCATGGTTGTATTGTTCAACCGCTTCAGTTCTCATAAAGCGTCCTTTCTTTTTGTTTCAGATTCAGGAGAATGACGGCTGCCAGAATGAGCAGCACGCCGAGCCCCGAAAAGAGTGTCAGCGGTTCGGAAAAGACGAACACGCCGATCAGGGTGGCGACCATCGGCTCGATTGTGGCGAGGATTCCGGCACGGCTGGCCTCAACGGTGCGGAGCCCAAGCGTATAGGTAAGGAAAGGAACTACAGCGGTGACCAGCGCGGTGAGACAGCAAAAGAGAAACAGACCGAGGGGAGAGGGAGTGGAGGAGAACTTCGCGATGATCTCCGCCGGATGACTGATAAACCAGGAACCGATGGCTGCAAAGAGGAAGGTCCAGGTGGTGACGGTATAGGGTGAGTAGCGCCTCAGTGCGACCGTGCCGAGAATGCTGTAGAGCCCGTAGCCGATGCCGGAGCCGAGTCCAACCAGAAGGCCCGGCAATGTGAGTCCGCCGCCGGAAATGCCGGAGACGAGCACACAGCCGCCAAAGGCGAGTGCCAGCGCGAGAAGCTTCTTTCCGGTCAGCTTTTCATGGAAAAAGAGCACGGACATCAGCATGATCCAGATCGGGGAGGTATAGAGAAGGATCGCGG
>CAZMXF010000335.1:0-3374 GCA_964570015.1 uncultured Oscillospiraceae bacterium
TTGTGCTCTATGTTGCAAGCAGAATTGTAGCATATCTTTCAGACTTCTGCAATGCAATCGGAAAATATCACCATCCGACACCTGATTGATCCGGATTATCAATCTTTTTTCGCCTGCACTGAGTCACAGGGATCAATTCTTCCACACGTTCTCCCTCATATATGCAAACCAGCTCTCCGTTTCCGTGTTTTCACTGCGGAAGGACAGTATTTTCTCGATGTATCCCTGTTCTTTTGCAATGATTCGACTGATCGGATAAACCAGCTCAAACACGAGGCAGATATGACCGACAAGGAAGTCGATGGATGTCTTCCGGAGATCCCTTCTGACAGCAGTCTTCTGCAGAAAACAGTCTTTCACAGCCGGAGTAACCTCTGCATGCGTCAAATCGTATGTCGAAACATTATAGATCTCTTCCGGAGGAGTATCACAATTTACACGGAAAATATCAATCTTATCTGCATCGCGCAGGATGTTGCAGTATATTCTCGCCTCTTCTGTTATGGTATCCGGTAAACGATACAGAGAATGGCAGTGAATCGCGGTCTTCAGCAGATAAGCGGCTTCTCGTTTAAGGTCAGGTGCAAATGAAGACATTAATCCATCCTGAAACAGCAGCTCACAGGATAAGGAAGCGTGATCGACTGATTCCGCGTCTACAAAGGTGTTATAACGTCTGACCTGCTCAAAACGGCCGATATCATGGAGCATACCGCAGAGCCAGCTAAGTTCGGGATCTGCTCTTGCTTCCACAGCAATCTTTGCGCAAAGCCCCGCAACACGATATGTATGATCGATTTTTAGTTTGATCTTTGGGTCATCCGGGTTGTATGCTGCCGTATAATTCCGAAATGCCTGTATGACTTCATTTCGATCTGCCATATGATCCCCTTTACCTTTTCTCATTCATGTCTGAATAAAGGAAGTTTTTAACTGCCTTTGCTTAAAATATTAACATATTCTTTCCCGCATGACAATGAATACTCCGTAGGATCATAATGAATTAAGGATCAGTAGTTGCTCATCCTAAAACCGTAGGGTGATATTAACACTTGTTAATAACAGAAAGTAAGGCTTGTGATTGCACAAAGCCGCAGTGCGTGATAGAATCAGCTCGATGAAATTTTTTCAAGACTCGTATTACGTTATGATATTGGCATTGTAATAAAAATCCGACTTTGTCATAAAGACGATACATATTTGTTTTCGTTTTACTGAAACAATCTAATGAAGAAATTCAATATGGGAGGAATTAAGTAAATGGATATCGAACTTGATGAAATGAACTTTAACAATCTGGATTACGGAGCACTCGGCAGGATCCGGATCGGCTCCATGGCTCTGTCGACCCTCATCAGTGCTGTACTGACCTTTATAACCTGCTTCATCGTTATGCAGATCATTCTGAAAACACTGGAGCGGATTATGGGAAGAGCGAATAAAATCGATGGGACCCTAAAGAGCTTCATTCATTCAGCCGTTAAGATCATTCTTTGGATTTTGACCGGTATCATCGTCGCTGGCGCCCTGGGTATTCCGACTACTTCTCTTGTTGCACTGATCAGCATTGCAGGACTAGCCCTTTCCCTTTCTGTTCAGAACATTCTTTCTAATCTCTTTTCCGGTCTGACTCTGCTTGTTTCGAAGCCCTTTAAGTCCGGGGATTTTGTTGAAGTTGGAGGGAGAAACGGCATCATAAAATCGGTTGGTCTGTTTTATACACAGCTTAATACCCTTGACAATGTTTCAATCAATATTCCGAACAGTGATGTAACCGGTACAACTGTAATTAACTACAGCCGCGAACCGCTGAGACGTGTAGACAGGGTTTTTTCCGCTGCTTATGAGAGCTCTACCGAGGATGTCAGAGCAGCTATACTTGAAGCCATTTCCCATGATGAAAAAATACTGAAGGATCCAGCTCCTTTTGTGCGTCTCAGCGAATACAAGGACAGCTGCATTGAGTATACTGTTCGTGTCTGGTGTAAGTGTGCTGATTATTGGGATGTTTTCTTTAATCTGAATGAGAATGTCCGTGATTGCTTTGCTGCAAAAGGTGTTGAAATGACATATAATCATATGAACGTTCATATTCTGGAAAATTAACTCGTTCAGTTGCTGCCCAAAAAGAAGGAGCCTTACGACTGATTCTATAGAAACATGGCAATTCGAAAGTTGTGCTTAAGGAAAGGAGGCAATATGCTTGAGATATCTTTTCTCGCAACAGAATTAGCTTTTACAGCGATCTGGCTATTCGCAAGATTAAGCAAATGGAAAAGACAAAAGAGTATTGACTGGAAACGGGAAGCCGTTCTGCTTTTGATGTATGTCAATCTTGCAGTCATCATCCGTTTTGTGTTCTTCCCGAGGGATTTGGTTGACGGTCATGTACAGCCGCTTGTTTTTGAGGCGGCAGCAGCATTTCCATTGCGTATCAATCTTGTTCCATTGGTTCACCTATTTGATTATGACAGTTTCAGAGATGTTATTTGGAATGTGGTTGGCAATGCGGTGATGTTTATTCCCAGCGGCATTCTTTTGCCCATTGTATACAGACAACTGAACAGCTTTTGGAAAGTAGTCGCAGTCGGTGCGTTCATCTCACTGTGCACAGAAATCATGCAGCTGCCTTTTCCCTCCAGGGCTTCAGATATTGATGATCTGATTCTGAATACACTAGGAGTAGTTGTCGGATATGGAATCTATGCGGCTTTTAAAAAAATTGAGCGATAACTCCGGTTTGCAGGGATAAAGACAAATTGTAATATGATGAGGGACAATACATTGAAAAAATACACCGCTCCCATTATTATGCTGGCAGTTTTTGAGACAATAGCAGTTACATTTTGGGTGACGAAAGACAATATATTTTACTTTTTCAACTTCAGCTATATTGGTTGTTCCATAGCACTGGGGATCTTTTTGTTTATCAGAAAACATAAATATGCCCGTCGTATCGTCCAGTTGCTGGTTGGCCTGTATATGCTGATCTATCTCGGTTTGATCTGCGGGGAAAATATGCAGATCGAAGGTTTCTGGTATTATTTGTTCACGGGGGTATTTGAAGCGGCAACAATTCATTATGCCGTGGCAAAGATTTTTGGACCTCTGATTTTCGGCCGGGGTTGGTGCGGATATGCATGTTGGACAGCAATGGTGCTGGATATTATGCCCTACAAGGTGCCTGCTCAGCCCAGGAAGAAACTGGGCTGGATCAGATATGTTACCTTTACTGTTTCGCTGCTATTTGTCGCTTCACTGTTTCTGGCGCATGTCGGGAATATCGATAGAATCATGTTTTGGGCTTTTATCGTAGGAAATGTTCTGTATTATGCAGTTGGCATCATCCTCGCATGTGCGTACAAAGACAACAG
>CAZMXF010000336.1:0-3370 GCA_964570015.1 uncultured Oscillospiraceae bacterium
GACGGAATACAGTCCGGATCGATCAGGACCGAACCGATGACCGCCTGTTCCGCCTGGGCCGAAAAAGGTACTTTTTTCCCGAGAAGCTCGTCCATGGATTATTCTTCAACAACGAGAACGTTGATGTTTCCGCTTACCTCATAGCCGAGTTTCGCTTTGACGGTGTAAGAGCCAAAGCTCTTGATGGGATCTCCCTGGACAATCTTGTTCTTCTCAATATCCATATCAAACTGTTCCTTAAGGGCCTTGCTGATCGCTTCGGAAGTCACAGCGCCGAAAAGCTTTCCGCCGTTTCCCGCCTTCGCACGCACAGTCACCTGGACGGCGTCCAGCTTTTTGGCATATTCCTCGGCCTGGGCTTTCTCCTTGGCAGCCTGCGCAGCCTTCGCCTTTTCCTTCAGCTTGATGGCGTTGATCGCATCTGCCGTCGCCTCAGACGCCAGCTTGCGCGGGAGCAGATAATTGCGTGCATACCCGTCGGATACGTCTTTGATTTCGCCTTTTTTTCCCTGTCCTCTGACGTCAACATTAAATACTACTTTCATTTTGATCTCTCCTGTTATCCAAGATAATCATCGATCGCAGCGCGAATCTTTTCTTCCGCCTGCGCCGGTGTTGTATGTTCAAACTGAACTGCGGCTGCGCTCCGGTTCCCGCCGCCGCCGAGCTTTTCCATCAAGATCTGGACATTCATCGTGCCGATGGAGCGCGCCGAGGCGTAAATACCGTCCTGTCCGTCCTTCGACCCTACCACAGAGGCTTCCACACCGGAGATGTTCAGCAGTTCGTCCGCTGCCTGGGCCGCCACAATACGCTCCTGCGGTTCTTCAGAGACGGTGATCGCCACCCCGCGATACAGTTTGGCATTCTGCATGAGCTTATATCGGGCAAGCGCCGTGTCCATATCGATCTGGAAGAGCTTCTTGATCTCCGAGGTATCCGCTCCGCAGCGTCTCAGCCAGGACGCCGCGTCAAACGTTCTCTCACCTGTCCTCAGGGAGAAGCTCTTGGTATCCAGCACGATACCGGCCAGCATCGCTTCGGCCTCAGCCTTCTTGACATCCTCGGTCTCCAGCAGCTCCTGCAGAATCTCGGTCACCAGCTCGCAGGCCGAAGATGCATACGGCTCGATAAACCCGAGTGCCGCGTTCTGGATATACGTAGCGCCGACACGGTGATGGTCAATGACCGCGACACGATTGCAGGCTCCCAGCAGTCCGGAATCTTCGACCTGCTCCGGCCGGTTGGTATCCACGACCACGAGCAACGTGCGGGCGTCCGCCGAAATCAGCGCTTCCTGCGGCGAGAGGAAGATGTCCTTATACTCCGGTTCCTTCTTCATTCGCTCAATCAGCGTTTTGGATGCGTTGTAATTCGGTTCGACAACGATCTGAGCCTTGACACCGAGTTTTCTGGCGAGGCAGCAGATACCGACATCCGCTCCCACCGCGTCCAGATCCGCAAACTTGTGTCCCATCACAAAGACCTTTGAGGAGTCTCGGATCAATTCAGACAGTGTATTGGCCATGACGCGGGATTTCACCTTGGTCCGCTTCTCGATCTCAAAGCCCCTTCCGCCGAAGAACTCGAAGTTTACCCGGTTCTTGATGACGGTCTGATCGCCGCCGCGGGAAAGAGCAAGTTCCGTGCCGACATCCGCAAACTGCAGGCCTTCCTCCAGACTTGTCGACTCTGCACCGAAACCGATGCTGATACTGGCGGGGATACCGTTTGGGTTCTCGATGTCATGCATCTCCTCATTGATGGAGAACTTGTTTTTGCGCATCTCATCAATGTCTTTCTTCTCAAAGACCACCAGATACCGGTCTCTGTCATAGCGGCGCAGAATGCCGTGATACTCTCCGCACCAGTGCTGCAGCCGGTCCTCGACGGCATCTCGAATCTCATTCTTCACACGATCGGGATAGTTTCTCGACATTTCTTCCAGATTGTCGATGACGACTACACCCGGTACCGGCCTGCTCTGCTCATAGAGGATTCTGGTGTTGTCATAGTCCGTGACATCCATCCAGTAGGTGATTCCCATGATCGCGCTGTTTTCCTCATCCTGCTCCGAGCGGATCAGGTTGCCGAACATCTGATACTTGTGCCCGCTGATCTCCACCAGACTCGGATAAGCGGTTTTCCCCTCCAGCAGCCACGCTCCCGAAAAGTCGGGAATCATCGCTGCAAGCTGCGCATTCACACGGGCTCCACCTACATCAAACATCTGGAAAAAGGCATCATTGGCCCACACGACACTGGAATCCGAGAGGCGAAACACTGCCATCGGAAGCGGAAAACTCAGCAAAGTGCTGTTCTTGGCATTCTCCGTGTCATAGGTAATCGACTCAATATATGCCGTCAGCTGCTTGGCATTTTTGCGTTTCATCACGAGCGCGACAATTGCCAGAATCAGCGTAATCCCGCCCTCCGCCGCGGCAAGCGTATACTGCCGGAAATACAGCGAGGCGAGGGCAAAGGCCGCCATAAACGCCAGATAGATAAGATAGGACGGTCTCTTCAATGGTTTAAATTTCTGATTTGATTTCACAGCGTACTCCTATTTCTGAAGTCGAGTCAGACCTGTATAATGATACAGAGTTGATTATAGCAGAAAACCCCCTGTTGTGCAAGAAAAATACAAGGTTCTCCGCTAAGTCTCCTCTCAGTCCTGCTCATCCGGTTCTTGAAACGATATGCACTGTCTGATATAATCAATTTGCTCGAAAAGTCCCCTGTATCTATTCCTTTTGAATTCAGCACCTGGAAAGGCAGGAATCTACCATGAAAGTCCTGAGCATCGATATCGGCGGCACCTATTTTCGTGTCGGGATTGTCAGTGAAAGCGGAACAATTGAAAAGCTGGACAGAATTCCGACCGGTTCTGTCATTCGCTCCGGGGACGTACTGGAAGACCTGTTTGAGTTTTTGAACGTCTTCCCGGACGGAATCTCCTTCGACGCCGTGGCCATTGGTTTTCCGGCCACGCTGAACAGAGAACGGACTCGGGTCGTGCAGGCACCGAACATCGCTTTTATGGAAGATCTTCCTGTCTGCGCTTTTCTGGAAGACAAAATGCATCTGCCCGTTCTGGCTGAGAGAGATGTCACCTTCTCTCTGTGTTATGATGTTGAAAAGTATCAATTACCCATCGACGGTCTGATCTGCGGCATCTATTACGGTACCGGAATCGGAAACGCAATCCTGCTGAACGGAACATCTCTGGTCGGGCGGCATGGAGCTGCCGGCGAATTGGGTCATATTCCTGTATCTGGCAGCACAGTACGCTGTGGTTGTGGCAATATCGGCTGTCTGGAGGCTGTGGCAGGCGGAAAAGCGCTGGCGCGAATTCAAAAAGAACGCTTCC
>CAZMXF010000337.1:0-3365 GCA_964570015.1 uncultured Oscillospiraceae bacterium
CCGGGATCAATCTCGGCTCCGTGTATGAAAGCGTGGTGGCCCAGGAGCTGGCCGCTCACGGCTGCAAGCTGTTTTATTACGATAACCGCAACAAAGGCGAGGTCGATTATCTGATCGACGATTACGACAGCCTGTCCGCCGTGCCGATCGAGGTCAAGTCCGGCAAGGACTACACCATCCACAGCGCGCTGAACGCCTTTGTGAAAAACGAGGACTATCACGTAAAGAAGGCCTATGTTCTGTCCAACACCCGCGAGATCGCGACGAAAGGAAAAATTACGTATATCCCGATCTATGATGTGATGTTTTTGGGAGCAGATGGTTTGTCATTTACTTTAGGATAATAAACCAAAAAAGATTTCCTTGAAATACTAAATGAGGTGATGTTTATGACGCAAGCTATGGAACAGAAACTACAGATGTACATGTTCATGTCACAGGCGGCAAGGATGCTGGAAAGGATACGAGGATTCAATTATCCTTCATCCTGAAAAACAGGAATGTGTACACCGTATCGGATAAGTAATTGCTATTGTTGTCTACCCGACATATCGCGACCGTGATAAAAAACTGGAGGAGCATATAAATGAGCACCAAAATCAAAGGCGCGGAATACCCGTTGGCTAAGATATTCAGTTCCGATTTCGATTATGAGATTCCGTCCTTCCAGCGTCCCTATGCATGGACGGAGGAAGAGACTGGAGATCTGTTTGATGACCTTTATGACTTCTATGTTAACGAGGCCGAGGATGAACAGTATTTCCTTGGAAGCATTGTTCTGGTCAAGGAAGATGATAAGCCTCCTGCTGAAGTGATTGACGGTCAGCAGAGGCTGACCACGCTGACCATTCTTCTGTCAGCAATTACATCAAAGCTGTCCGGTGAGGATCGGAGCGACTTCAAAACATATATCATTGAGCCGGGACGCGCTTCACAGGGACTGGCGTCAAAGCCGAGAGTGCATATCCGAAAAAGAGACAATGACTTTTTCAAAAAGTATATTCAGGGCATGGACTTCGATGGCCTGTTTGCCTTGGATGCGGAGGCACAGGATACCGAGGCGAAAACGAACATAATAAAAAATGCCAAGCTCCTCATGAATCGAATAGATGACAAGCTCGGCACAGAAGAAGAGATTATTCGGTTTGGTGCTTATCTGGTGCAGCGGTGTTTTCTCGTTGCAGTGTCCACTCCCACACGGCAGGCGGCCTTTAGGATTTTCTCGGTTATGAACAGTCGTGGCATGAGCCTTCTCGCTACGGATATCATAAAGGCGGACATTATTGGAGCGATCCGGGAATCGTGGCACGATGAGTATAATAACAAGTGGGAAGAGATGGAAGTCGAAGTCGGCAGGAACGGCTTTAATGATCTCTTCGGACATATACGCATGATCATTGCCAAGGTAAAGGCAAAGAAAGCACTGCAGGATGAATTCTACAGTGTGGTGTTTCCTGATACCAATGGCAAGGACATCACAGAAAAGGACGCCACCGGTTTCATTGACAATATCCTGAGCCCGTATTCCGAGGCATACCGTGTCGTAAAGAACAGCGAGTATGTTTCCACATCTGGTGCGGACAAGGTAAACGACATTCTCCGCTGGCTGAACAGGATTGATAACTCAGACTGGGTACCGGTCGCCATGATGTTCTATGTGAAGCACAAAGACGATGCTGCCCTGATGAACAAGTTCCTTAGACGGTTGGAGCGACTGGCTGCTTATATGCGTGCTACTTCTTGGGATGTGACGCACCGTATTGAGCGGTATGCAAAAGTGCTCTCCGATATAGAGGCAGCAACGGCAGATAATTTTGGGACGGCAATCGAGCTGACTCAGAACGAAATCGAAGAATTCCTCGGCAGGCTCAATTCCGACATGTATAAGATGGTCTCCAACAAGAGAAACTATCTGATCCTCCGACTGGACTCCTTCGTGTCCGATGGAGCCGCCACGTATGATTCCAAGATTCTGACCATAGAGCATGTTCTGCCTCAAACCGTGAATGACGGAAGCCAATGGGCAGAATGGTGGCCTGATCCTAACGAGAGAACTCAATGGGTGCATAAAATCGGCAATCTGCTGCCACTGGCAAAGAGAACTAATTCTCAGGCACAGAACTACGACTTCGATTTGAAGAAGGAGAAGTATTTCAGGGGTAAGGCAGGTGTCGCCGCTTATGCCCTGACGACGCAGGTTTTGATGTATCCTGAATGGAAACCTGAGATCGTGAAAGCAAGGCAGGATGAACTGATTAAGGTTTACAGAAAGAATTGGGATCTGTAAAGGATAAACACCTCTCAATAATCGATATTGGAATGAAACAACCAAAGGAGTGCTTATGGAATTCAGTACTGATGTTTTTTCGCTGGACAGACCGTCCAAAGTCAAATTTGATCTGGTGGGTTCCAAGCTGCCAAATAATAATGATGTTTATTTCCGTGCAAAGCAGAGAGAGCTTGTTGAACAATATTCAGCGGCGCGAATCTTCATGCACGAAACAGAAACTGATGATTGGAATCATTGGTTCAATCCAGTTGATGATCAAACAGCAACGGAGGCGTTTCACCTTATATTTAGGTCACATTTTTATGAGACTGCGCTCTTTTATTATAATGCTGTTGTAGATATTTCGTGGACTATGTGCTATGTGGCTATAGAATTTGCATGTAGCAATAAAGGCGTAAGAGTCGATATTAGCGGAATTAAACCTATTGAAGAGGCAGCCGAGCTCCTAAGAAAGGCAGAAGGGAATGTGACCTCGCCTACTGCAGAGGACAATCCGTTTTCATATCTCAAACTGATGTGTCCTGAATTTGAACCTGTAATAGATCAGATAATTGATTTTTGGAATTCGTTTTCAGCGTCAGAAATCAGGAGAAGATATAATTTCTGCAAACATAAAGGAAGACCTTCATATGAGGAAATCGAGAAACTAAGTGCAGGTCGGGTAATGGGCTTTTACATTGAGAATAAAACGACCGGACAGCTTACACAAGTTGCATCCGATCCTCAAGATGTACGGTATTCGTTTTCCTTAGAAGATGCGATTTCAGAGCTAAGAGAATTCGATGACAATATCCTGTTCCCGTATATACAGAAACTGATTAGTTCAATTGAGGAAATCTTGCAACCTTCACCTATGGTGTTCTAAAAGCACCTTTCAATAATACCTTACACTTTTCAATTATCCTACCCACTTTTTAATTATCCCCAGTGGGCACAGGAAGGAGGGCTCGGTTTTATGACAGGCACTTCGGCGGCAGTTCAGGCCACTTGCCGGAGACCAGCATACAGGCCATACAGAAATGCCGGAAGAAAAGCGGAATACGGTCGCTTTTCCGTTTTGCCGCGCCCGGAGATT
>CAZMXF010000338.1:0-3365 GCA_964570015.1 uncultured Oscillospiraceae bacterium
ATCTCTGCATCGCCATCTGCAAAGCCCTGGACAAGACGTTGGATGAACTGTTCTGGGAAGCCTGATTTCTCTGTGCTTCCCCTCTTCCCCACGGAAAAACCACCTCTGTCTGCCTCATCCGGGAAACAGGAAGCCGGGATGACTCGAAAGGGTCATCCCGGCTTCTTGTTTCTTGTTTTCGCTGTTTTTCACCCGCCACCGGGAACCCCTGTTTTCTGTCAGGCCTATACACTTGCTTTCAATCTGTTGATCAGTTTGTGCTTCGGAAAACCTGCTGTTCAGCCCTTTGCCAAACCCTTTTGTTCCATGATCGTCAGGATCCCGCATCGGATCATATACAGCGCAACAAGCAGGGATCCGATCCGGTCAAGCCAGAGGGAAGCTTTCGTTCCGGGAAAGATCAAAACCGCCGCAAGAGCAATTACAACGCAGATATCGACTGCTGTTTTTGCGCCGTACAGTCTGGCCTGCACTCCGAGGATGGCATTTCCCTGCTTTCGATATAAAGACGTATATTTCCGCCAGAAGATCGAGTTGGCCACAACGCCAAGGAATGCGATTACCAGTGGCGGGATCACATTTCCCTTGTCTGCATCCGTTGAAAGGACGCTCAGCAAAAGCATACTGAGACCGCTGACACACATGATGATGCCCGTAAACAGGTTCCCTTTTCTTTCAAGTGTCCGCTTTTGGGGCTCCGTCATGCCCTGTCGCCTGTTTGTCACCGCATAGACGATCAACGCAACAACAAGCGCCAGCAGTTCTGCCGTTCTCCTGGTGAAATCCGCAATCTGTGTGGAACTGTGTCCCACACGCAGGCCCAAGCCAAGAATGACCGGACCATATGAGCTCATCAGAACCGATACCAGGAGCGTGCGGTATCCGCTTTTCTTTTCCTGATCCATCTGTTTCTCCGATTAAAGCGCAAGTATCAGCAAAACGATGACAATTACGACCGGGACGGTCACCGTGTCATATTCACTGGGTGAAAACAATTCTGTTGCCGTCCCCAGAACAGCGCCGAGGAAGGCCATCAAAAGTGTCCGTGGCAGAGCTGTCCTTTGTTCCGCCAGAAGGATCATCACCCCGCTGAGGAATGAAACCGCCAGCATGGCAAGACTGCCCTCCCAGGATTTTTTGCCATCTGTAAAACGGGAACGGACTTTGTGTTTGCCCCAGGGGATGCCGACCAGGGCCGCGGCGGCATCGCCGGTGCCCCACATCAGGATTGCCGCGGCAGCAAGATGCGGTGAGGCGAACCATCCCCAGGCAACAGAAATCAGAGCGGCAAACATCAGAAACAACAGAAGAAGGCTCCTCTTGATCTCTCCCGGCGACTTCTGCACAAACAGCTTTCCGAACCAGGATGCATTCTCCAGCGCAGCGAGTACCGGATAAAGCGCTATTGCAATCAATACTGAGGTCAGCGCTGCAGCCTGCCAGCTCCCTGCCGTAAGAATCATAAGGGAAACACTGGTAAACGCGACAAAATGGAGCAGTTTACGAAAGACAAACGACGGCAGGCTGGTCAGGAACCGTATCGGAAGAAGAATCATCAATGCCGGAACAATAAAAGCCGCAAGCACAGCAAGGCAGTGTAAGATCTGTGACAACATTTTATAAGTCCTTTCGACCTGTTTCGCTCACCGGATTCTCCTGTATCGCAAAGTTGGGACCAGGGCTTCAAGAGGCGGTCTGCTGTCGCCCCCTGAACGTGTAGGACCGTGAACCGTTACTCCCGGTCCCCGTGACAATATCCGTAATACCAGCATTCATACGGGTTGCTGCACTGATCGCCCGGTTCGATGTCCACTTCATCCTGCTGCTTCTGCATGCGGTTCAGATCCCAGATGTGGTCGTTGATCCACGTGTAATAGCCTTTTGCCTCTTTTGTCACCTCCACGGGGACAAATGGAGCACTCTCATCGGGGCCATGGATGACGATGAAGACCTTCCCGATTTTCACTTTGCAGCGGGCCATGATGTAATACTGAAAGCCGGCGTCCCTGACAAACTGCGGATACACTTCCGGGGCGTTTTTCACTTCATAGAAGTCATATCCGGATTCCGTTTTGCGGAGAATATCGACGGCGCAGTAGTTGTTGTAGTTGCTGAACGCGGCTTCACAGATCACCTGGGTTCCGGCTGCCAGATGCTCCTGGGTACGCTGCAGCATGGCCGCTTTGTCCGGTATGGTTGTGCCCGGACGGTAAACGGTCATCTCCTCATACGGGCCGAACATGCCCATCGCCAGATCGCCGAAATCGTTCCCCGCGTCCAGCTTCGCCTGGATCTCGGGAGGGATGACTTTAAGGTTCGGCCTGTGCTTGTCCAGCCAAAGCATCTTCGGGCACTGCATGCCGCGCATGAAATCAGTTTTTGTGATCGCCATTTCTCCGCAAACTCCTCAAATACCGGTCAGTATTTCTGTACAATCTTCTCGTATGATTATATCATTCTTCCGGCCGGATAACAAGGACAAAGCCCACAGGCCCGTGGTATAAACTTCAGTTTTCACTGCGAAACAAACTACAGTACTATCGGAACACTTCACTGTGCGGTTCCATATGAATTTCAGTTGTATTTGATCATTTTGTGGTTGCTTTGGTCAGAAGTCCCAATATTTTGTGTTCAGGCAGTCGGGAATTTTGGCACGGTGCGCTGCGAAAATGGTTGACTTGCTTATCCCGTAGGGCTATACTTCTAATGGGTTACGGAGCGATGCTCCGTGATTCAAATCTGTATAATGTTAGGAGACTGAAAGATGAAGCATTCCCTGCGTATCATCACCTTGGTACTGGCTCTCGTGATGGTCTTTGGTCTGGCCGCCACCGCCGAAGCTGCCGACGCCGAGCGTCCCCACTTCGACAAGCTGACCCTTGAGTTCGTTCCTTCCAAGGATGCGGACGTCATCATCGCCGGCACCGCCAACCTGCCCGAGCTCGTACAGGCTGAGATGGCCAACCTCGGCTATGACATTGACGAAGTCGACATCACTGTCGGCACCAACTATGACGCCACCGGCGAAGCCATGGCTGCCGGCGCCATTGACCTCGGCTGGCTGCCGGGCGGAACCTATGCTCTCTACTCCGATGACACCGAAGTCATCCTGACCGCTACCCGCAACGGCCTTTCCAACGACAGCGAGAATCCCGCTGACTGGAACGGCGAAGAAAACGCCACCCAGAAGAACGGCCCGCAGGTCACTTTCTATCGCGCTCTGATCTATGCCACTCCGTCCGAGTACGGCAAGAAGCTCGCCGAGAAGGTTAACAACGGCGAGAAGCTCACCTGGGAAGATCTCGACGGTGCCAAGTGGGCCGTGCAGAAGACCTCTTCCTCCGCAGGCTACATCTATCCCACCA
>CAZMXF010000339.1:0-3361 GCA_964570015.1 uncultured Oscillospiraceae bacterium
GCGGGCACCGGAGCGCGGAGGATGCAGCCCTCCACCAGCCGCTGCCATTTTCCGGATTCATCAATGGGATGCACCAGCGTCAGTTCGTATTCGCCGTTCAGCGTTTCCGTGACCTCCGCCGACAGCGGAGCCAGGGTGCCGTTGCCGTTGGTGGAGAAGTCGGTGCAGTCGGCGGGATAGACACAGATCATGGGGAATCACCTCCAGAAGGGTAAAAAGAAAGCGCTGTTCACACGAGACAGCGCCATAAGTCATATGAAAGATCACCATTGATGCGTATTAGCATATCTGACCAAGGTCAGCATCACTGGAACTTCGGTCAGTACGCCCACTGTTGTCGCCAGAGCCGCCGGGCTGGTGGTTCCAAACAGAGCAACCGCTACCGCAACGGCCAGTTCAAAGAAATTGGATGCACCAATCATTCCCGCAGGGGCCGCAATCCGGTAAGGCAGCTTCAGCAGCTTGCATGCCACAAAGGCGATGAAAAAGATCAGGAAGGTCTGCAGGATCAGTGGAACAGCGATCAGCACGATGTGCAGTGGGTTCTGCAGGATTACCTCGCCCTGGAACATGAAGATCAGAACCAGTGTCAGCAGGAGTCCGATGGTGGTGACGGAATCAAACTTATGCACAAATATATTCTCGAAATAGTCTGTGCCTTTCTTCTTTGTCACGATCATACGGGTGATGATCCCGCCCGCCAGAGGAATGACCACAAACAGCAGCACGCTCAGGAACAGAGTATCCGTTGGTACGGCCACGTTGGAAACGCCCAGCAGGAAGCGGACAATCGGCACGAAGGCTATGAGGATGATCAGGTCGTTTGTCGCCACCTGCACCACGGTATAAGCCGGGTCACCTTTTGTCAGTGTGCTCCACACAAAAACCATTGCCGTGCAGGGAGCCGCCCCAAGCAGCACAGCGCCCGCCAGGTATTCCGTAGCCAGTTCCGGCGTGATCCACTGCCTGAAGATGGTAAAGAAGAACAGGGATGCGATGCCATACATCGTAAAGGGTTTGATCAGCCAGTTGGTGATCCAGGTGACAAACAGCCCCTTGGGGTTCTTTCCCACGTTCCGGATGCTCTTGAAATCCACCTTCAGCATCATGGGATAAATCATCACCCAGATAAGGATGGCCATAGGAATGGATACTCTGGCATATTCGAATTGGTTCAGGAAATCAGCGATGCCGGGAACGAAATGTCCGAGCAGCACCCCGATTCCCATGCACAACAGCACCCATAGCGTCAGATGGCGCTGGAAGGAACTGATGCCGGGGCTTGTTTTGTCGCTCATCCGATTTTCACCTCAACAGCATTTTTCGATCAGTTCACGAACCTCCGCAGACTTCAGTACTTTGCCGACGGAAGCAATCTTTTCACAAATCACCAGCGCAGGCATGCTCATCACACCATATCCCATGATCTTCTCCAGGTCGGTCACGTACTCCACCTGAATATCAGCTTCCTTGCCCATATCCTTCACCGCTGCCTGGGTATTCTCCAGCAGGGCATGGCAGCTCTTGCAGCCGGAACCGAGCACCTTCACGACCATCTTTCCATCAGGGCAGCAGGCACGGGTTTCTTTTGCTGTGCTCCCACAGCAGCAGGATTCTTCCTGAACAGGTTCAATCGCAGCGTTGCAGCAGCAGGACGGAGTCTTTTCTTCTTCCTTCTTCTTTCCGATACCGAACATGATGATTTCCTCCTCACATGATCCATGGTTGAATGATATTGAATGTGTATCCGACAATGATGATGCCGACAGCGCAGATCGCGATAAAGATTCCCAGCAGCTTTGGCTTAACTGCCTTCCGCAGCATGACCATGCTGGGCAGAGATAACGTCGTCACCGCCATCATGAAGGAGAGCACTACACCCAGTAAAGCGCCTTTGGCAAGTAGTGCCTCCGCAATGGGAATGGTGCCGAAAATGTCAGCATACATCGGAATCCCAACGACAGTTGCGATCAGCACACCGAAAGGATTATTCCCGCCCAGCGCAGTAACGACCCATTCTTCCGGTATCCAATTATGAATGACTGCGCCAATACCTACACCGATCAGCACATACGGAAATACCTTCTTTGCCGTTTCTTTGACCTGTTCCCAGGCATATTTGAGACGATCCCGGAAGTGCAGTTCGTCCTGCGGCATATCAATTGCCTTGGCGTTTCGGATAAATCCTTCCACTTCGTTTTCCAGATGCAGTTTTTCGATGAGCGTACCGCCTGCTATAGCGATCACCAGGCCGAGTACCACGTAGACAATTGCAACTTTCCAGCCGAAAATGCTCATCAGCAGAATCAGCGATCCCAGGTCAACCATGGGCGACGAGATCAGAAACGAGAACGTCACACCCAGCGGCAGTCCCGCGCTGGTGAAACCGATGAACAGCGGGATGGAAGAGCAGGAGCAGAAGGGCGTCACCGTGCCCAGCAGCGCACCGAGGATGTTGGCGCCAAGCCCGTGGAACCGGCCCAGGATCCTCCGGCTGCGCTCCGGCGGGAAATAGCTCTGGATGTAGGAAATCAGCAGGATCAGCACGCCCAGCAGCACCATAATCTTGATGGTGTCGTACAGGAAGAACTGAATGCTCCCGCCGATCCGGCTTTTCATGTCCAGCCCGGTCAGAGAGAGAAGCGAACCGATCCCTCGGTTCAGCCACTTCATCCCCAACACTTCATCCTGAATGAAATCCCAGATCATGTGCAGCAGCACCCGCCTTTTTCATCCGTGGCGCAGGTACAACGGATACTCTCGATATAATCCCGGAAAGCTGTCCACTGGTCACAGTTCAGGGAGTAATGGCTCCACTTTGCTTCTTTCCGGGTGGAGATCAGGCCGCATTCCCCGAGTATCTTCATATGGTGCGACAGCGTCGGCTGACCGATCTGCAGCTGTTCCAGCAAGTCACAGCCGCACTTTTCGCCCTGGGTCAGCATTTGCACGATCTGCAGCCGGTTGGGATCAGACAGGGCTTTGCAGATCTGAGAGACTACGATTAGTTCCATACCAACACCTCACATTGATTGATGTCGATATGATAATACACCTTACATTGATGCTTGTCAATATGAATTTTCGCAGATTCACAGAAGAATTACAGAAACCGCCAATTCGGCCTTACGACCACCCTGGTCACCGTTCCTGTCCACGATATGGCGTTCGCGCCAGGCTTCAGCACCGGAAATTCACCGTTCATGTGGTCGTTCATCAGGGTACTGCCCTGGTAGGCTTCCTGCAGCACGGAATCAATGACGATGCTCCCGGAAATGTTCTCCAGTTCCACAATAGTCATGCCCACCATGAGCGTGATGTTTCCGGAGCCTGTTACCGTCAGGATCGGCTCGGAATACAC
>CAZMXF010000340.1:0-3301 GCA_964570015.1 uncultured Oscillospiraceae bacterium
CGTCTACCTCGGATCAATCGAAAATATCCCGTACTGATCAGATCGGTACGGGATATTTTTATCTTATCGATACTCAGATTATTGTATATGCAGGAGCCTGCCGACTTTTGCGCCGCCCGGGATCATCCGGAGATCTTCACCTGTAATGCAGCGGGTCCGGATCACGGCAAACATGTATACTGCTATTGCCACCGCAATCGAGAGCAACATGCTCAGTGCCAGACCAATCTTACCGGCTCCATGCAGGAGAAGATCGGAAAGACAATAGATCAGAATAGCTGAGATTCCCATGGCGAGGCTGCAGAAAAGGGGCTTTCCGAAGGCTTTGAGAAGATTCGGGTTTTGATTCAGCGCACGACGGATAAAGATATAATCCAATACAGCCATGCAGAGATAACCGATCAGCGTCCCAACCGGAGCACCAAAGATATTGACAGAGGGGATCGCAATGATAATCCAGTTCACTGCGATTTTTACGACAGAGCCTGTAATCAGGGCAATCATGGGAAGCCGTTCTTTCCCGGATGCCTGCAGGATGGCGTTTTCCATCAGGACTATACAGACGAAGAAAGACGCAACACCCATAATCCGCAACAGCCCGGGACCGGCGAGATGACTGTTCGGATAGAGAACATTTACTATCGGAAAAGCCAGTGCCGCAAGCCCGACGCCCATCGGCATGGAGATTACAGAGGCCATCCGCATGGCGTCTTCGGATGTTTTTTCTGCCTCCGGCCTGTTTCCTTTTGCAATGGCTCCGGCCACAGCCGGAACAATTGCGATGGTAAGCGGCGTCATAAAGGCAGCCGGAAGGTTGAACAGCGTCTGCACCTTGCCGTAAACACCAAACAGCACGCCAGCCTCATGCTCGGAAAAGCCGGCCGCAGCCAGACGGCTGTGACAGATTCCGGGATCCAGTGAGCTCAGAATGGCCATGATACTCGCGCCGAGAGAGATCGGAATGCCGATCTTCAGGATGGTCCCGGCAATCTTCAGACCGCTGTCTGCTACTTCTCCGCTGACAGCAGTCCCGCGATAGTTCCGGTGCTTATAGACGATCATATAACCGAGGGAAACCACCGAGCCAATGGAGACGCCAAGGATCGCACCGGCGGAAGCCTCCGGAAGTCCTCGCCCGGCATGCACCAGCATCGCAGAGATGGCGAGGCCTGAGATAACCTTGAAGAGGACTTCAAGAACCTCGTCTACTGTGGTTGGAATCATATTTCCGTTGCCCTGGCAGTAACCGCGATAGGCGGATACCAGGCACACAAGCAGGATCGCCGGCGCCATCGCCCTTACGCTCAGGGCCGCATCCGGTTTCACCAGATATACCGTCGCAAGCCACTGATTGCCAAAGAACATGATCAGTGAGAAAACCATTCCTATTGCCGCAAAGGTCACAATGGCAGATCGAAAGGTCTTTTCCTTAAGAGCATCTTCACCGCGGGCATCCGCCTCTGCAATCAATCTGGAAAGAGCAACAGGCAATCCAGCCGTGGAAAGTGTGAAGAAAATGTTGTATACATTATATGTCGCGAGGAAAATGCCGTAGCCGTAGTCTCCCAGAATATTGCCCAGAGGAACCTTATAGATCGCGCCGAGCAGCTTCATGATCACGACACCGACGGTAAGGATTGCAGCACCGTGCATGAAGTTCTGCTTTTTTGTGCTTGCAGCATCTCGCAGTGTATCGGCAGACACCGGCATATGAGTTGCTGTTTTCCTCACCGCAGTGTTTTCTCTCTTCATGGGTCTGGCAGCGCTCGGTGCCTCATGTTTGCCTCTGACCACCTCGTGTCTGCCCCTCACTGCAGTGTCTCCATAATCCGCCGTGCCACGTAGATGCCGCTGGCTGAGGCATGGGACAGCGAATGGGTCACTCCGGAACCGTCACCAATCACATAGAGCCCTTTGTTACGTGTCTCCAAATGCTCATCAATCTCGACTTCCATGTTATAGAATTTTACCTCAACCCCGTAGAGAAGCGTATCGTCGTTTGCAGTACCGGGAGCGATCTTATCCAGAGCGTAAATCATCTCGATGATTCCGTCCAGAATCCGCTTCGGAATCACAAGGCTCAGATCTCCCGGAGTTGCAGCCAGTGTCGGCGTTACGAAGCTGTCCCGGATCCGGCTGGGTGTAGAGCGCCTTCCACGGACCAGGTCGCCGAATCGCTGAACGATAACACCACCTCCCAGCATATTGGAAAGACGGGCTATGCTTTCACCGTAGCCGTTGGAATCCTTGAATGGAATCGAAAAGTGTTTAGAGACAAGAAGGGCAAAATTGGTGTTCTCCGTGTGACGGGACGGATCCTCATAGCTGTGCCCGTTGACTGTGACGATACCGTTGGTGTTCTCATTAACCACGACACCGTGCGGGTTCATGCAGAAGGTCCTTACCAGATCCTCAAACTTCTGTGTCCGGTAGACGATCTTGCTTTCATACAGTTCATCTGTCAGATGTGAAAAAATGTCGGCGGGCAGCTCTACGCGAACACCGATATCAACACGGTTCGAATTGGTCGGGAGATCAAGACTCTTACACACACTCTCCAGCCACTTGCTTCCGCTGCGTCCGACCGAGAGAACCAGGTCACGGCAGGAATACACCTCGTCCCCTACATGAATTTCATATCCGTTCTCCGTTTTGTTAACCGAACGAACAGCGGAGTTGAAGAAGAACTCCACATGGTCCTTCATCTCATTATACAGGTTTTCCAAAACCACATAATTGATGTCCGTTCCGAGATGCCGAACCTGCGCATCCAGCAAATGCAGACCGTTTTCGAGACACATGCGCTTGATCTGCGTATTGGCAGTGGAATACAGTCGTGTCCCTTTTCCGCCGTGGTCAAGGTTAATCTGATCCACATAGCGCATCAAGTCGAGAGCTTCTTCTTTTCCTGTATACTCGAAGAGTGTTCCTCCGAACTGGTTGGTAATGTTATATTTCCCGTCCGAGAAAGCACCTGCACCGCCGAATCCGCTCATGATGCTGCAGACCGGGCAGCGGATGCATGATTTTACTTTTTTTCCGTCGATGGGGCACTTGCGCTGATCCAGGGGACGGCCCAGTTCAAAAACTGCCACCTTCAGCCTGCTCTTCATTAATTCATAAGCGGTATAGATTCCTCCGGGACCTGCACCGACCACGATAACATCATAATTCACTGATGATCACATCCTCATACTATTCTGTGAAAAGGAGTGGGCACCCGTGGGAAACCACAGGCGCCCGCCTTACTATCCTTGACAGACAATATCACAGCACAGAAGATCTGTCAAGTAAACGATTT
>CAZMXF010000341.1:0-3293 GCA_964570015.1 uncultured Oscillospiraceae bacterium
AGAGCACCAACAACATCATCAGCGAAGTCCAGTCCGGAAAGGGCCTGAAGCTCAACCTCATTCCGTCCATCTTTCTCTCCACGCTGTTGACGCATCTCTGCGGCGGTTCCGCGGGCCGTGAAGGCGCCGCGCTGCAGATGGGCGGGACCATCGGCTATGAATCCGGCAAGCTCCTGCACCTGGACGACCGTGATCTGCGCACCGCAACGCTCGCCGGGATGGCGGCCTTCTTCTCGGCGCTGTTCGGCACGCCACTGGCGGCGACGATCTTTGCCATGGCGGTGATCAGCGTAGGCCTTCTGTATCACGCGGCGCTGATTCCCTGCCTGCTGGCCTCTCTGACCGCCTTCGGGGTTTCCTCGCTGTTTCATGTGAGTCCGACGCACTTTGCCGTGCTTGCGCCGTCTCTGGAGCTCGTGATGCTGCTGAAAGTCTCGGCCCTGGCCGTGCTCAGCGCTTTTGTCTCAATCCTGTTCTGCGACATTCTTCACTGGGCAGAACACGTCATGCAGACGCGGTTTCCGAATCCGTATGTCCGCGTTCTCGTCGGGGCCGCCGTCCTGATCGTTCTCTCCCTGCTTTTTCCGAGCGGGGACTACAACGGCGCCGGTTCCACCGTAATCCATCGTGCGGTAGAACAGGGCAAGGCCTCTCCCTTTGCGTTTCTGCTGAAGATCCTGTTTACATCCGTGACACTCTCCGCCGGGTTCAAGGGCGGAGAAGTCGTACCGAGCTTTTTCATCGGTGCCTGTTTCGGCTGTGCCGTGGGGCCTCTGCTGGGAATTCCGGCGGGATTTGCCGCTTCGGTCGGCCTGATCTGCGTCTTCTGCGGCGCGGTCAACTGCCCGATCGCCTCCACTTTCCTCGCCGTGGAACTCTTTGGGGCCGAGGGGATGCTGTATTATGCCCTTTCCTGCGCACTCAGCTACATGCTCTCCGGCTACAACGGGCTTTATTCCAGCCAGCGTATCCTCTATGACAAGCTCAAGGCGCAGTTCATCGACGTACACACCAACGCCTATCACGAAGGGGAGCATACCCCGATGGAACAGAAATACCATTGACCGTCCCAATATTGCCCACTATTGCAAAACCACCGGCCAGTCTGACCGGTGGTTTTGCTGTATCCGGTTTTATCCGATCCTCGCCAGCGCGTCCATCGACACCGGAAACTCAAAATAAGTATCCGGGAACGGCTCGTCCTGCAGGGTGAAATGCCACCATTCGCAGTCGATCGGGCTGAAGCCGTTTTTGACCATGAGATCCCGCAGGAGCATTCGGTTGGCGAATTGTTCTTCCGTGACGTCTTTGCAGTCCGGGTGGGACATTTCGCTGAAATAATCAAAGGGGCTGCCCATGTCCAGTTCTTTTCCGCTCTTCATGTCCAGGAGCGTCAGGTCCACCGTGCTGCCTCTGCTGTGGGTGGACTGGCTCGCCACATATCCCTTATGAAAGATCTCCTGTTTCTCCAGGTCCGGATAAAAGAAAAGTTTCATCCGCTGATCCAGGTCCTCCAGGCCCCAGAGGACGAAATGCCGGACCGCCCGGGCAGGACGATAGGCGTCGAAGACTTTCAGCCGATACCCCATGACCGCAGCCTTGTTGCTGACGGCCTTCAGGGCTCTGGCCGCATCTTTTGTCATCAGGGCACAGGGAATCTCATAGCCGTCGATCCGGTCCCCGACAAAATTGTAGGTGGAGTAGTAGCGGATCTCCTGGATGATCCCCGGAACAAAGTCCGCCAGCATGACAAAACGGGATGCATCCATCAGGGCTTCTTTTTCATAATCAATCGCCATGGCTGCGTTCCTCCTTTGTCAGGTCGTTGATCACTTCGGCCGCGAGAAGCAGCCCTGCCGCCCCGGGGACAAAGGCCGTTGACCCGGGTGTCACCCGTTTTTTCCCGTACTGCGTTTCATCCCGCTCGTCGATCCCGTCGGAGAGTTCTTCCGCTTCTGCGCCCTGCGGCGTCAGGGGTGTCTCCCGTGAGTAGACCACCTTCAGGTGCCCGATCCCCCGTTTTCTTGCTTCCTTACGCATGATACGGGCCAGCGGACACTCCGAGGTCTCATAGAGATCCGCGACCTCCAATCGGTCCGGGTGCAGCTTGTTTCCGGTCCCCATGGCCGAGATGATCGGCACATTCGCATCCCGTGCCTTTTCCACGAGCAGGAGCTTGGCTGTCACCGTGTCCACTGCGTCCACCACATAGTCGTATTCCCGGAAGTCGAACTCCCCCGCCGTTTCCGGCAGGAAGAAGGTCTGATACGTCCGCACCCGGCAGTCCGGATTGATGTCCCGGATCCGCTCCGCTGCCACCTCGACCTTGTAACGTCCGAGGCTGCTGCGGGTGGCGATGATCTGGCGGTTCAGGTTCGAGAAACTGACCCGGTCATGATCGATCAGGTCCAGTGCGCCGATCCCCGAGCGGGCCAGGGCTTCCACGGCATAACCGCCCACACCGCCGATCCCGAAAACCGCAACTCGGGCGTGCTGAAGGCGCCCCATGGCCGCACTTCCGTACAGGAGCGCCATTCTCACAAAGGGATCCGGCATGGGTCAGCTCAGCTTCTCCAGGGCAATCTTCAGTCTGCGCAGGGTCTCCTCTCTGCCGAGGATGCGGCAGATTTCCACCGCGCCGCCCGGCGTCACGGCTTTGCCCGCGGCCGCGATACGCACCGGCCACATGACCTTGGCGTTCTTGACCTCCCATTTTTCGGCCAGGTCGGTCATGGCAGCCAGAATATTCTCGTCTGTCCAGTCCGGCAGCGCCTCAAAGGTCGGGATGATCTCGCTCAGGACCGCTTTGGAGCTCTCCAGGTCGGACTTTGACTTCTTGTGGACGAAGAGCTCGGTCTCATAATCCGGCAGCTCGTCGAAGAAGTCCAGCTTCTCCGGAATCTCGGTCAGGATCTCCGTCCGCTGTTGCAGCAGGGCGGCGATGGCGGCGGCGTCATAGGCCTCGTTCTTTACCGCCTGACGGATATAGGGCTCCGCCACCGCGGCGAAGGCTTCCGGAGTCATGGCGCGGATATAGGCGGCGTTAAAATAGCGCAGCTTCTCAATGTCGAAGATGGCCGGGGATTTGGAGATGCCGGAGATCTCGAAAATCTCCTTCAGCTCATCCAGGCTGAAGATCTCCTGTTCTCCTCCGGGGCTCCAGCCCAGCAGGGCCACGTAGTTGATGACCGCGTCGGTGAGGTAGCCCTGGGCGATCAGATCCTCATAGGAAGGATCGCCGTGGCGCTTGGACATCTTGTTGTGCTGGTCCCGCATGACCGGCGAGCAGTGGA
>CAZMXF010000342.1:0-3291 GCA_964570015.1 uncultured Oscillospiraceae bacterium
CATGCCGAGGTTGTAGGAACAGTTGAGCATTCCGCAGTAGGCGTCGCCGCGGCCGTTGATGAGGTCACCGTCGCCTTCGGCGGCAGCCACGAACATGCAGGGACCGTCAAAATTCTTCGCAATCAGGGTCTCGGGGGTCTCGGGACCGAAGTTGCCCAGGAAGACAACCAGAGCATTGCAGCCGGCGGTCTTAACGTCGTCGACGGCCTTGAGCATGTCCAGCTCGTTCTCCACCGTCACGGGGCACTCATACAGGCCGCCTTTGCAGACCTTGACGATGGCCTCGCGTCTGGCAATGGACAGGCCGATGGGGAAGCAGTCGCGGGAGACAGCGACGATACCGAGTTTGACTTCAGGAATGTTTTGCATCATAATTTGAATCCTTTCTTAATTTTGTTTTTATATGTCGGGTGCTTTTTTGCCTTTAACCCATACTATATCACGTTTTTTCGCACCTGCCAAGGGGGACTTTTATAAAGTTGGTTTTTATTTGAACTGATTTAGACGATTTTCTGGTTTCCGGGCATTCCTTTCAGACGGCGGAAGCCGAAGAAAAGAGAAAAAGAACGGCACAGAAGAGGAATCAGATTTCCAATCCTGTGCCTTTTTTCTGTTGTATGCTTTCGGGTTCGCCGGCTTTCGGGTGACCGGGCTGATGGACCAGGTTTCGCGGCGTTTGGCATTCATCGCTCGCTGCTTCTTCTTGGAGAGCTTTTCATAGGGAACATATTTTGTCATTGTCATCACCGTCCTTGCCTTTCATTATACAAAAAGGGGAGAAGGGTTTCAACGGCTCTGCAGCAATATTCAGAATCCTTAAGCTTACACCGGATTGCCATCGCTCCGCGGAAAAGATTCTTGCGGCGATCCGGCAGCTATGTTAAGATAACGGAACAGAAGTAATACCGACTGCGATCGGGGAGAAAATTATGGAACGGATCTGCGCGGGACTCGAAAATAAAATCATGTCTGCAGAAGAGGCGGCCGGCTTGATTCAAAGCGGAATGACACTGGGAATGAGCGGCTTTACACTGGTTGGATATCCGAAGGCTGTGCCCCGGGCACTGGCGAAAAGCAGACATGCAAAAGAACTGACTGTCTGCATCGGGGCCTCCGCCGGAGATGAACTGGACGGAGCCATGGTTCGGGCGGGTCTGGTCAAAAGACGCTATTCCTACCAGTCCAACAGAGACATGCGCACAGCCATCAACAGCGGTTTGGTGAGCTACAGCGACATGCACATCTCACAGTTCCCTCTGTTCGTCAATCAGGGTGTAGGACCAAAGATCGATGTTGCGGTGGTGGAATGCACCGCTATCACGGCGGACGGCCTGATTCCGACGGCTTCGGTGGGCAGCACGGACGCGGTCATCCGGGCAGCGGAAAAGGTGATCGTCGAAGTCAACCAAACGCTGCCCATGGGGCTTTGCGGGATGCACGATATTTTCGAGGTCGGTATACCGCCGCAGGCCAGACCTATCCCGATCCTGTCCCCGCTGGACCGTATCGGGACGACCTGTATTCCCTGCCCGAAGGAAAAGATTGCCGCCATCGTGCTGACAGACACAGAGGATCAGCCGGCAAAGTTCAAACCGGTGACGCCGGTTTCCAGACAGGTCGGCGATAATGTGGCCTCTTTCCTGAAGGAGGAGATTACTGCAGGCCGCCTGCCCCGGAATCCGGGACCGATCCAGTCCGGTGTGGGAAGCGTAGGGAATGCGGTGCTGCAGAGCCTGAGCACCGGCGGCTTTCGCGGGCTTACGATGTATACCGAGGTAATGCAGGATGCGGCCTTGAGCCTGCTGGAAGAGGGTGTGTTTTCCGGTGTCTCGGCCAGCGCAGTATCACTGGAGGCGGAGACCCGGAAACGCTTCTACCGGGAAATCGACCGCTTTCGGGGACGTATCATCCTGCGGCCGCAGGAGATCTCAAACCATCCGGAGGTCATCCGCCGCCTGGGTGTCATCGCCTTGAACACGCCCATCGAAGCGGATCTCTACGGAAATGTGAACTCTACCCACATCATGGGGACCCGGATCATGAACGGGATCGGCGGCAGCGGAGACTTTACACGCAATGCGCGCCTCAGCATCTTTGCCACGGAATCTGTCGCAAAAGACGGTCTCATTTCCTGCATCGTGCCGATGGTCTCGCATGTGGATCATACCGAACATGACGTGCAGGTCATCGTCACCGAACATGGCGTGGCGGATCTCCGCTGGAAAACCCCGCAGGAACGGGCAGAGCTCATCATCGAGCACTGTGCTCATCCGGATTATCGCCCGATGCTGCGGGAGTATCTGGAACTGGCACGGCGAATCTCCGGCGGGCAGCACACTCCGCACGATCTGCGGCAGGCGCTTAGCTGGCACCAGCGCTTCCTGGATACCGGCAGCATGAAAGCATAAAACAGAAAACAAAGAATCATCCGGAAACAACACGGGAGGATAAGACATGGATATTGTACAGCTTTGTGAGATCGGCATGCTGGTGGCTTTCGGCTTTTCCTGGCCGTTTAACATCATCAAGTCCTGGCGATCACGAACCGCAAAGGGGAAGAGCGTAGTCTTTGAGTTTATTGTCGTCTTCGGCTATCTGGTGGGCGTACTGGGGAAGTTCATCACCTGGCACAATACCGGCGCCCTGGCGTATTCCGTCTGGTTTTATTTCGCCGACATCGCTATGGTAACCATCGACATCATCCTGTTCTTCCGGAACACGAGACTGGATCGGCAGGCGGAGAAAAACCAGGCCTGATCAGTTGTCAGAGAAAAACACCCGCATTGATACAGCAAAGAAATATCAAAACCCGAGGAGAGGAGCCGTCATCATGCTCAGCAAACGGATTGCCAACATCACACCTTCGGCCACCCATGCCATGACGGCGAGAATCGCCGAAAAGCGGGCGGCGGGGGAAGACATCATCACCTTCAGCATCGGGGAGCCGGATAGCCCGACTCCGCAGCCGATCGTCGATGCCTGCAAACAGGCCTTACGGGAGGGGAAGACCAAGTATACCTCCACCAATGGTATCGCCGCCTTGCGAGAGGCGATCTGTGAGAAACTGAAAAAGGACAACGGCCTCGTCTACACCCCGGCGCAGATCTGTGTGTCATCGGGAGCCAAACAGGCCCTGTCCAACGCGGTTTTTGCTCTCTGTGACGAAGGGGACGAGGTGCTCATCCCCACGCCCTGTTACGTCAGCTATGTGGAGATCGTGAAACTGGCAGGCGGTGTGCCCGTTCTCGTGCCGACCAATGACGATTTCAGCCTGAATACGGAGAACTTACG
>CAZMXF010000343.1:0-3284 GCA_964570015.1 uncultured Oscillospiraceae bacterium
ACACCACCACGCCGAAGGGAATGATGAAGAACACGCCCACGCCGAGCAGGCTCGGTGAGAGGAAGCAGAGACTCTGGGCAAAGTCCTGACGACGCAGCCGGCGCTGAGCTTTTCTGCGCTGTCTGTCGACGTGCTCGCTTTGTTTTTGCCTCTTTTTCTTCATCAATTGTTTCCCTTTTGCCTGTATATTGTCAGTTTTCGTAACTTTTTACCCATTATGCTGAGGGTAGTATACACCACGAAGCGCCTGAAAACAAGCGAAGCGCTCGAAAGTTAATAAATATTTTATGGGCCGGACATCCTGCGTTCAGGAATACCGAAGCCCGAATATGGACAAAACCGCGCGGGAAACCGCGTGGTTTTGTATTCCAGGCTGATTCGGTTTTCGTCCCGGTGGGGTCAGGCGCGCAGAGAACTGCCGCCCGTTTCCTCCGTCGTCTCCATCGAGAGGATCCGCCCCAGCGGAATCACCGTCCCGTCCGTGAGGACCATCTGCCCTCCGTACTCGTCCAGCTTCTTTATTTTTCCGGTCACCGTTCGGTAGGCCCCGCCGGATTTGCGTTCGTCCGGCTTGAAGAAGGTCACCGTGACGCTTGGCTGCTCGCGGATCCGCTGCTGCAGCTCGGCCAGCTGCCGGTTGATGAGGTCGATGCTCGTCTCGTCCAGCCAACGCTCGGCATCCGTGTCCCGTGCCGTCTCCTCCACCGCGTCCGAATAGCCCTCCAACGGGTCAAAGGGCTGAAACTGTGCCGCCCGCTTCTCCATCGGCATCCGGACTCTGCCGCGGGGTTCCCAGCGGGGCGCGTTCAGGATTTCGTCGTATTTCATCTCCGGTGTCCTCCGACCTGCTTGTTCCGCTCGCGCCCGGTGGCGTCCTCCAGATAGCTTGTGCCGTGGAGGATGGCGTTCTTGCCGTGCTTTTTCTGGATGTTCAGCATCGCGTGCTGCAGGCGCGTTTCCTTCTCCTTCTGTGCCTCCTGCTCCGCCTCGCGTTTCTCCTCTTCCTCCACGAGGGAGAAGAGGTCCATCTGTTCGAACGCTTTTTCGGCTTCCGCAGTCTTCACAACGTGATTGGCCACCACATACATGCGCCGCACAAAAAGCTGCGGGTTCACGATCCGGTCATAGAGGGCCAGGGTCTTGTCCATGATCTCCCGGCGGGAGGCTGTTTTGCCCGAGAGATTAATTGAGCCGTGGGCCATCTTCGGCGTGCTCCGGCCGTAGCGGTCGGTCTCCATGGGGCCGGTGTAGCCCTCGACGCGCTCGTTGTCGTACCCGATCGTGAGTACCATCTGGTCGCAGACGAGGTCTTTTTCCAGCAGGTTCAGGATCAGGCTCTCCGTCATCTCGCGGATGATGATGCGCGCCTTTTCCGGCTCATACGGCCCGCTGAGCACCTGGCCGAGGCTGAGGCTTTTGTTCTCGGGCCGTACGGAGTGAATATCCCGGATCGTGCAGGGCTCCCAGCCCCAGGCGTGGTCGATGAGCAGCTCCGCGTTCACCCCGAAGAGGCGGAAGAGCAGCTCTTCGTTGTAATAATCCGTCTCTTTCCCCAGGGAACAGCGTGCCACGTCGCCCATGGTGAAGAGGCCGTTTTCTTCCAGTTTCCGGGCAATCCCCCGGCCCACACGCCAGAAGTCCGTGAGCGGCCTGTGCTCCCAGAGGATCCGGCGGTAGGAGAGCTCGTCCAGCTCCGCGATTCTCACCCCGTCCTTGTCTGCGGGCAGGTGCTTGGCGTAGACGTCCATGGCCACCTTGGCGAGGTAGAGATTGGTTCCGATGCCGGCGGTGGCGGTGATGCCCGTCTCCGACAAAACCTCGCGCACCAGCATCTCTGCGAATTCGTGTCCGCTTCTCCCGCGCAGATAGCGGGTCGCATCGATGAATACCTCGTCGATGGAATATACGTGCAAGTCCTCGAAGGAAACATGCTTCAGGTAGAGATTTACGATGCGGGCGCTGCAGTCCATGTAGAAGGCCATGCGGGGCGTCGCGATCTGATAGTCCAGTTCCAGCGACGGATCGCGCTCGAGCTCCTCGGCGTCCGTGCTCTTCCGGGTGAAGCGGTGGCCCGGTGCCTTCAGCAGGCGTTCCGCGTTCACTTCCTTCACCCGCTGCACCACCTCGAACAGACGGGCACGTCCGGGTATGCCGAAGGCCTTCAGGCTCGGAGAGACCGCGAGGCAGATGGTCTTTTCCGTGCGGGACGGGTCCGCCACCACGAGATTCGTCGTCAGGGGGTTCACGTTCCGGTCGACACATTCCACCGAGGCATAGTACGACTTGAGGTCGATGGCGATATATGTTCTGTCCAGCGGAATCCCTCCCCTCCTGCCGGATGTTCCGGTTTCTGTCTGCATTATATCAGAAATCCTCGTACAGGAAAAGGGGCTTCCGCAGCCGGAAAACTGTGCTTGTTCTGTGACAGATCCCGTGTTATACTGATCTCGTAAAAAACAATACCGCCACGCGGAGAAAGGAATAGAAAAATGATCAAAGAAGTACAGAATGACAAAGAGAGAGTGCTTTCCCTGGACGAGCTGGAAGACGTCAGCGGCGGAACCATTTTCCAGTCGAGTGACCGCTACGGCCGCCCGATCTATAACGTCTACAACGACAGGACGAACCAGTGTGTCGGCAGCTTCTACAACCTCTACGAAGCCGTGAACTGCAATCTGCGTACCAATGGGTAAAAAAACCTCCATACAGAGCGCCCCGGGAATCATCTTCCCGGGGCGTTTTGCATGGAGGTGTCGGCAAAGCACCTGTCATATTTATTTCAATACCGAGCGCAGCGTATTCATGAGGACATTCACGTCAATCGGCTTGGGAATATGCGCCTGCATGCCGGCCGCTTTTACCGCTTCCACGTCTTCTTTAAAGGCGTTGGCGGTCATGGCCAGGATCGGGATCCCCGCAAGCGTCGGGTCATCCAGTGCGCGAATGGCGCGCGTGGCCTCATAACCGTCCATGACCGGCATCTGGAGATCCATGAGAACCGCGTCGTAATACCCCGGCTCGGATGTGCGTACCAAATCCAGCGCCACTTTTCCGTTTTCGGCAGGCTCCACGGTAAACCCGGCCTGCGTGAGGATCATGTTCGCGATCTCCATGTTGATCAGGTTGTCTTCCACAAGAAGCAGACGCTTCGTGGAAAAATCAACTTCACCCACGCTCTCTATCTCTTCGGGAACTGCTTCACCGTCGGTCCGCTCCGTTTCCGGAATGTCTTTCTCCTCGGCCAGCCTGAACTTGAGGCGGATGATGATCTCGGTGCCGCTGCC
>CAZMXF010000344.1:0-3271 GCA_964570015.1 uncultured Oscillospiraceae bacterium
GGCAGCTGCTGGGAGCGGGTGAGCTGGAACGAGCGGTGGATGAGGACCGGAAGCTGATCTCCTTTGCCTTTGCACTGAGCATTATCCTCAGTGCTGTGATGGCTGCGACAGCCCCCTTCTTCCCGCTGATCTACAATACCATCCCCTATGTCCGGGAGCTTGCGACAAAGATCCTGCTGGTCTCGTCGCTGATGATGCCGATGCACGCCTTTGCAAACTCCTGCTACTTCACTCTGCGCTCCGGCGGCAAGACGCTCATCACCTTTATTTTCGACAGCGGCTCACTCTGGCTGATCAGCGTCCCGGCGGCTTTTGTCATCGCGCATTATACGGCAATTCCGATCGTTCCCTTCTTCGCCATCGTGGAAGGGATGAATCTCATCAAGTGCGTGATCGGCTATGTCATGGTGAAGCAGCAACGCTGGGTCGTGAACCTGGTAGGAAGCAAAGGATAAAAAACAAATCCGATTCAATAAAAAACACAGAAGCGGCAGAGGCTAAAAAGATCTGCACGTTTCTGTGTTTTTTGCTGATAACGGGATGTTGATGAAATTATTGCAGAGGAGTTGTGCCGTTCACGGACGGGACGGCAGTAGCGAACCAGAGTATGTCACTGACATTGCGCTCCATTCCGAAGTCGATGTAATTATAGGGCTCTCCGCGAAAGACCAGCTCACCGGTCTGACCGCCGTCAAGACAATAGGCGGTCCGGACAGGCTTTTCGGCAAAGTGCTGAGCAAACTGCGTGACGTTCCAGCGTGCCTCATGGCTGCCGTGATTGAGGGACATGTAGAGATAATGGAGCGGTGCGATCTGGCCGATCCCTGCACGGGAATACCCCATCCCAACTTCGCCCACCGGATACCATCCGCAGGGAATGGCTTCCCCATTTTCCACGAGGACGGGACCGAACGCCACGGAGAAAAGAATGTCGTTGTCACGCATATAGTCCCGGATGCTTTCAGGAGTATTCTCCGCGCCGAGCCGCTGATACAGGAAGTCACCGGAGGCGGTCACGAAGAGTGTATCCACGCAGTTGTAAAGAGAATAACCCTCGGCATAATAATCGGTTTTAAAGCGATAAAGCTCCCGGTTCCAGGCCAGAATACCAAAGTCCCGGTGCCGGTAATAATCGGCATTCATTGCGACAACGGCGTTGGTCTCGGCAGCCATAACCGTCGCGAAGTACTCATAATCCGAGCCGTAGGTGTCATCGGCCAGTTTTCTGCGAAACTGGGAGGCATCGGCAATCCTGACCTCGGCGAAGCTGCAGCTTTTTCCGTCGATTTCCTCTTTCCATAGAATCGCCAGGATGGAATCATCGAGATAGTACTCAATGTCCCGCGCGTAGAGCCCGCGATAGAAATTGACATAAGGGTCAAAGGCGACCGGCTCATCTTCATTCAGCAGGCCGGAGTCCCTGGCTTCCTGAATGATCTCAAGGACTTCTGCGGCGTTGTCCAGACTGACGGTGCCATAACAGGCAGGATTGGGTGCCGGACCGGAAACCGCGTCTTCGGGGAGCGGCGCATAGGCCAGTGCTGCGGCGGAAGAGGGCAAAAGCGGCAGGAGGAAGATCAGACTCAGAAAGCAGAGAACAAGCACCGGTGTATGAAACCTGTGTGTGGGCCTGGGCGTTGACATGGGAAGCTCCTTTCGTTTCGTTGGGCGGAAGGTGGGAAGTGGGATATCCCGCAGGGAAGGAAGTCCCTTAAACCGGGTTCTCTCCGTTCATGAGAGATCTCTCATCCCACAGAATACGACTGCTGTCGGAGAGATGGACTGTATTGCTGCCGCAGTCGTGAACACTGCAGCGTTCAAAGTTGAAGCCGGTGCAGGTATAGAGCTGAGCGCCGGTCCAGCTGCATTCGTAAATCTCCGTGTCGTTGACGTTGAAGCCGGAGCATTGGGTGGCGACAATCCCGTTGACGCCGCAGCCGAAGAGACCGCAGTTAGAGAGGATGACATCCTCACAGTAGATGAACTCAAACACATCTCCGGAACAGGAGCCGGGGGCTTCCTTCAGATGACCGGCGGTCAGATCAGAGACAGAAATGTCCCTGCAGCTGTCAAAGTACAGCACTTCGGCATAGCGGGGTGTGGCCTGCAGTGTGGTTTGCCCTTTCCCCTTGCCCATGATGTGTAGACCGGAGACTCCGGTGATGACAAGGCCGGGACCGTCGAAGTTGTCCACCCAGTAATAATGGTCCCCGCCGTAGCCTCCGTAGTTGGAAGCGGTGCTGAAGTCAAGGAGCGGCGTATCCACGTGGATGATGGTGTTGTTATGAATGGCATCGAGAAATTCATCTGCTGTCGTGACGTGAACCTCGCGAATCAGGCCTGCTCCGGAGGGCTGATCCTCTGCCGTACTGTGGTCTGTGCCGGGATCAGCGGGAAGAAGGGAGTCGAGATCATCCTCCGGAAATGTTCCGCGTGCCATACCCTCGATCTCAGACTGGGACAGGGAGTTGCCGTACAGGTCGACGACCGAATTCACAGCAGGATGTATTTCCCCATAGGCGCTCTCTTCCTCGCCAAAGAATGGCACGTTCAGACGGTTCCTCGCAAAAGAGCTGTGGGAGAGGACAAGCGCCTTGCCCCGGATGTCGAACATGGCACCGAAAGCATAGGAAACCATGTTGCCGCTCTCATCCGGATATCTCTCCTGGACCCCAATGGTGTTGTCCCGGATCTCGCAGCCGAGCAGGAAACAGCCGATGCTGCTGGAGCTGTTGAAGAGCGTCTGAACGACATTTCCACGGATTTCGCTGTTGACAACGGCAAAGCCCGTGCACGTGTCGGCATGGAGAAGGTTGAAACCGGTCCAACCGTCCGCATACTCCGGATCTTTACTGATGCCGCAGTCGATGATCCCGCCGTCGAGGAAACGGATGTTTTTGCAGGAATAGGCCTCGATGCCGCCGTAGGTGCAATCGCGGATGGTAGTGCCGACGGCGATCAGATCGCAGCAGTTGGTGGCGGAGATGCCCAATGTTCCGCAGCCGTAGAGGTCACAGAAGTTGACGGCGATCTGACTGCAGCTGTCGAAGCTCAGTACGCCGCCGGAGCAATAGCCCTGCTCGACGGTATGGCCGACTCTGAGGCCGGTGAGATTAAGGTTTTCGCAGCCGGAAAAGCTCAGGACGTTGGCATAGCGGGGCTCGGTGACGATGCTGCAGTGCGCAAAGCTGCTGCCCTGCAGAAACAGGTTCCTGATTCCGAAGAGCTTCAGCTGCGAACCGTCATAGTCGGACTCCCAGTACCAGTAGTC
>CAZMXF010000345.1:0-3249 GCA_964570015.1 uncultured Oscillospiraceae bacterium
TCGGCAGGTCAACGCCGGCTATACGTGCCATAGGTGTTTCTTCCTTTCAGATTTGATTTTTAGCTTATTCCCGCCGGAGGGGAGCCGCGCCGCTTCACGGCGCAATGTTTATTAGCCTTGTCTCTGCTTGTGCTTGGGATTCTCGCAGATTACCATAACTTTGCCCTTGCGCTTGATGATCTTGCACTTTTCGCACATGGGCTTGACGGAAGGTCTTACTTTCATTTCTGCCTCCTTGAAATGCTTCTTTACTTGCTTCTCCAGGTGATGCGGCCGCGGGTCAGGTCATAGGGTGACATCTGAACCGTGACTTTGTCGCCGGGAAGAATGCGGATAAAATTCATCCGGAGCTTACCGGAAATATGCGCGAGGATGATGTGTCCGTTTCCGATATCCACCTGGAACATCGTGTTGGGCAGGGACTCTACCACCGTGCCCTCGAGCTCAATTACATCGTCTTTTGCCAAAGTGATTAACCTCCAAAACCGGTATGTCAGATGTCGTCTGCCATTGTCAGGATCTCAGGCTCACCGTCCGTGATCAGAACCGTGTTCTCATAATGCGCGGTAAGCGAATGATCCGCCGAAACCACAGTCCACCCGTCCTTCAGGATTTCCACATACCAGTCGCCGGCGCAGACCATCGGCTCGATGCAGATCGTCATGCCCTTGACCAGCCTCGGATTCGGGTGTCCTTTCTCCGGACGGTAGTTCGGCACCTCAGGTGCCTCGTGCATGCCCCGTCCGATGCCATGACCGACAAAATCCCGTACCACGGAGAACCCGTGGCTTTCGATGTAGTCCTGTACCGCTGCGCTGATGTCATTGATGCGATAGCCGACCTTGGCGAACTTAATTCCCTCAAAGAACGCCTGCCGCGTCGCCTCCATCAGTCTTTTGGCTTCATCGCTGACCTCACCGACCGGGTAGGTCCCGGCACAGTCGCCGACGAATCCGCGATAGGTCGCGCACAGATCGACGGAAACGATGTCTCCGTTGTGAACCACACGCTTTCCGGGAATTCCGTGGATCACTTCGTCGTTCACCGAAACACACGCTGCAGCCGGAAATCCCTCGTATCCGAGGCAACTCGGCTTCGCGCCGTTTTTCACGATGTACTCATGAATGGCCTTGTTGATCTGCCTGGTCGTCAAACCGTCTTTGATTGCCTGGCGCCCCGCGGATCTTGCGCCGGCTGCGATTTTGGCAGCCTGGCGCATGATCTCGATTTCACGGGGTGACTTGATATAAATGCTTTCAGACATTTCAGATTCCAAGAGCTTCCCGGATCGCGTCCGTGGTCGCTTCGATGGAGGGGCGGTTGTCAACCTTGACGAGCTTCTGGCGGGCTTCATAGAAGGCTTTCAGCGGCTCGGTTTCCTTGTGATAGGTGACGAGACGTGCCTTCACGGTTTCCGGTGCATCGTCCTTTCTCACGATCAGCGCTGCACCGCAGTTGTCGCAGATCCCTTCCGTCTTCGGGGGATTATTCACAACATGATAGGTGCCGCCGCAGGCAGGGCAGGTCCGGCGACCGGACATGCGCTCGACGATCACATCGTCGTCCACTTCGATGGAGAGGGCTGTATCCACGCCAATCCCCATGGTCTCCATGGCTTCCGCCTGGGGAATCGTCCGGGGCACACCGTCAAGGATGTATCCGTTGGCGCAGTCGGGTTCTGCGAGCCGCTCCTGAATGATGCCGATAATGACAGCATCCGGAACCAGCTTTCCGGCTTCGACATAGGACTTTGCCTCGAGGCCCACGGGCGTGCCGTTCTTCATGGCCGCCCGCAGGATGTTCCCGGTGGAGATGGTCGGGACATTCAGAAGCTTAGAGAGAATCTCTGCCTGGGTGCCTTTGCCGGCGCCCGGTGCTCCGAGAAGAATCAGTTTCATGTCTTTCTCCTCCCGGATCAGGACAGGAATCCCTTATAGTTGCGCATCATCATCTGAGCTTCCAGCGCACGCACGGTTTCCAGTGCGACGCCAACCGCGATGATAATGGAGGTTCCGCCGAGGCTCAGCCCGGTGAGTGCTTCCGCGTTGGAGAAGTGCGAGACCAGAATCGGCACGCAGGCGACAATGCCCAGATAGATCGCACCGAAGAGAGTAATCTTGTTGAGGACTCTCTGGATGAACTCGCTGGTCGGCTTGCCGGGACGGAAGCCCGGGATGTAGCCGCCGTTCTTCTTCAGGTTGTTGGCAACCTCAATGGGGTTGAACTGAATGGTGGAATAGAAATACGCAAAGAAGAGAATCAGCAGGAAGTAAATCACTGCATAGGTGATGGAGGTCGAGTCAAACAGCTTCATAAACCAGCCGTCGGACTTTGCTCCGGTCATGGCCGCGATCGTCGCCGGAAGCATTGCGATGCTCTGAGCGAAGATGATGGGCATAACGCCGGACATATTGACCTTCATCGGGAGATACGTGCTCTGGCCGCCGTACATCTTCCGGCCGACCACGCGCTTGGCGTACTGAACCGGGAGACGACGCTCGGCATCGTTGACAAACACGATCAGGACGATCAGGGCCAGCGCACCGAGGAAGACCAGAACCGCTGCCCACCATTTCAGGGAGCCGTTCATGACGTTCTGGATGGAAGTCACAACGCTCCTCGGGAGGCGGGAGACGATGCTCGCGAACAGGATCATGGAGATACCGTTTCCGATGCCGAATTCGGTAATCTGCTCACCGAGCCACATGATCAGCGCAGAACCGGAGGTGAAGGTCAGGATCACGACGATGGCGACCCAGATGTTCTTTTCCGTGCCGGCGGCCAGGAGGCCGTTGTTGCGCATCAGCATGTAGTAGGCAAAGCCCATGAGAAGGCCGATGCCGACGGTAGCATAACGGGTGATGGAAGCAATCTTCTTGCGTCCTTCTTCGCCCTCTTCCTTGCTCATCCGTTCGAGTGCGGGGATCGCAATGCAGAGAAGCTGAATAATGATGCTCGCGTTGATGTAGGGCTGAATGCTCAGTGCGAAGATGGTCGCAGTGGAGAACGCGCCGCCGGACATGACGTTATACAGGCCCAGGACGGTGTTCTGCAGCTGCTGGAAGTAATACTGAAGTGCTGTTACATTGACAAAGGGCACGGGAACCGCGTTGCCGAGTCTGTACAGAAGGATGATCAGGATTGTGAAGAGAATTTTCTTGCGCAGTTCCTCGATCTTCCACGCATTTTTCAGCGTCTGAAGCACTTAGACCACCTCTGCCTTTCCGCCGGCCGCTTCGATTTTCTCTT
>CAZMXF010000346.1:0-3247 GCA_964570015.1 uncultured Oscillospiraceae bacterium
GCGTCATAACCCCTTGCCGACAGTGCATTGATCCGGTCCTGATTGTTGCCGTATTTGCCGGCAATCACATCTCTCGCAACCTGATCATAGCCATATGCAAGTCCGTTCACCAGGTGCTGTACCGCCCAGTAGTCATATCCTGCTGCCTGCAGTCTCTGCTTGCGCTCTTCACCCGTGCCGTACTTTCCTGCCATGACGTCAAGAGCAGCCAGATAATTTCTGGTCATACCGCCTGCGACTTCGCCGAGTTCGTTTTCGGCCAGCTTAACAACATCCTTCGGTTCACTCATTTTCAGTTCCTCCTTTTTTTGATTGGACAAAAGAGCAATCATGGTTGGTGCTGACCGCTTCTCTTGTTTCGAATGCATTGTATCACGCTCAATGTCACACTAATGTCACACCTCCGCGTGCCGGACAGGAGAGTGGGAAATCCTTGGGTCTCTGTTGCCGCTTCCTGCAGATTTATCGCACGTTTCATTCAGATTATACAGGAAACCGGGCAGAAAAACAAGTTCCCGAATCAGGATAGACAAAAGTCCCTGCCCGCGGTATAATAAACTGCTTTCTAACCTTGGAACAACCAGAAAATACTGCTTGGAGAACAACCTTGTCAAAACACATTTTCTTTTTTCTGCGCAGAGCGCTGCCTGCCATCGCGGTGGTTCTTTTCTGCCTCTGTCTGCCGGCCTCTGCTCTTGCTGACGATGCGGATGCAGCCGATGACATCACCGGAGCCCTCATCATCACCGAAGTGATGGTCAAGAATCACGCCGTCGTACAGGACCCGGAAGGTGATTTTCCGGATTGGATCGAACTCTGCAACAACTCCGGAGAAGACCTGGACTTGACCGGATGGAGTCTGACCGACCGGATGGGGAAAGACGGTCTTGTCTTCCCCTCCTATCTTCTTCCTGCCGATGCGTATTTTGTTGTGTTCGCCTCCGGGAAGGACCGTCCCGCCGACCTGCATGCCCCTTTCTCTCTTTCCGCCGGGGAGGATCTCTTCCTCAAGGATCCGAATGGGGAGGTTGTCTGCCAACTCGTCTGCCCTGATCTCCCGGCCAACATCAGCTATGCGATGCGCCCTGACGGCAGCTTCTCCGAATGTCTCTATCCCACCCCCTGGTTTGAGAACACAACTTCTTCTTACGATACCCTTCAGGAACAGATGGAAGTTCCCGGTCCCATTCAGATCAATGAAGTGATGGTCTCCGATCCCAACGCCCGTTTTTCTCCATATGACGGCAGCGATTGGGTCGAACTGAAAAACATCTCCTCCGAGACGGTTACCCTCGACGGATGGTTTCTCTCCGACGATGACGACAACTACCGGAAAGCTTATCTTCCTGCAGCAGTTCTGGAGCCGGGTGCTGTGACGGTCATCCGATGCGATCAGCTTGGTCTCTCCCTCGGTTCGGGGAACGAGTCCCTCTTTCTCTGGCAGGATGGGAACGGGCTCCTCGATTGGCTCTCTCTGCGTGACATTCCGTACGGCGGCAGCTATGGCCGCATGCCCGGCAGGAACGGTGCCTTCTTCTTTGCAAAGGCCACGCCGAACACAGACAACCAGGACGGCAGGCGACGTGTATCCGCTGCGCCGGTCGCCACCACTCCCGAAGGATTCTTTGACGGCACCGAGAAAGTCGTTCTGGACCTTCAGGCGCCCGGTCAGATCTATTACACCTTCGACGCCACGATGCCGACGCAGGATTCTCTTCCCTGGGTCGGTCCTACGGAGGTTCCCGCAACCTGTGTGATCCGCGCCATCGCCTGTGAGTCCAACGCGCTGCCCAGCCGCCCGCTCACCCTGAACTACTTTATTGGCGAGTCATTCTCTCTGCCGGTTCTCAGTCTGGTCTCCGATGACAAGGTCGCGTTTTACGGTATGTACAACACCGGCTGGAAAGACCTGGAATGGGGCGGAAATATTGCCTGGTATGACGAATCCGGCAGTTTCTCCGCACCCTGCGGCATCAGCATGCACGGGGACACCAGTCTGATTCTTGCCAAGAAAAACATGAGCATCCGCTTTCGCGGCTGTTATGGTCTGGAAGAACTGAATTACGACCTGTTCGGCGGCGGTGTCACAAGTTTTACGAATTTCGTCATCCGCGCAGGGCAGGATCAGAATGCCAGTATCATTCGCAACGAACTCTGTGAGAATTTGGCCCTGGCCGCTTCAGACAACATCATCGGTTCAAGAAATCGCTATTGCGTTCTGTTTCTGGACGGCAAGTACTCCGGTATTTACGCCCTCTCCGAAAAGCTCAACGAACAGCACTATGCCAATCTTGCCGGTGTCAGCAAGAACAGTGTCGTCACGATCGAATCCGAGGCGCCCCGGGACAGCGACCTCTTTCTGGATGTTTTTAACTTCTGCGCGAAAAACGACATGTCCGATCCCGAAAACTATGCACATATTGAATCTCTGGTAGATCTCGACAGCCTGATCGACTGGGTCTTTCTTGAGGGGTATTTTGCAAACCAGGATCTCACCTACGGGAATCTCCGCTTTTGCCGTTCTTCCGAGGATGACGGCCGCTGGCGCTTCATGTTCTACGATCTGGACGCCACACTCTCCGATCCCTATCTCAACCACTCGATTCTCCTTCACCGCAATAACGTCCAGTGTGTGCAGGTGTCCTACATGTTTGCCGACCTCTGGAAAAACGAAGATTTTCAGGATCGCTTTCTCAGGCGTGCGGCCGAGCTGCTCAAAGGTCCTCTCACCGATCAGGCTATCCTGGATGAAATCGACCGTCTGGCAGATGAGATCGAGCCGGAGATGGCACGCAACCAGGCCTTTGTTCACCGCAGTTATGACAGCTGGGCAGCAGCCGTTGAGGCGTTGCGGACCTTTGTGACCAACAACAACTGGGCCCGTCACAATGTGGATTTCATCTGCCGTGAACTGCATCTCAGCAAGGAAGTCCGTGACCTGTATTTTTCCGATATTGAATAAGCATAAGATAATTATAACGGCAAAAGAGGGCGGCGGTTCATCCGTCTCCCTCTTTTGCTGTCTGTTTTCCTGCCGCCCGTGAAACGGCGATTTCCGTGCCGTCCCGTTCGATTTTTCTGATATTCTTTTCAAACTTTCCCCGCGGTCCTTCCACACAGCGGCCGCAGCCGAGACAGCGCAGGCGAAAGTCCGCTCCGCTCCGCAGCACCTGCCAGCGCAGCCCTCCGCAGGGATGTGGTTTTTTCATGGTAAGCACATCATATTCCCGGATATCCATGATTACTT
>CAZMXF010000347.1:0-3244 GCA_964570015.1 uncultured Oscillospiraceae bacterium
TTCCACCGGCGGCGGGAAGACCACCATCTGCCATCTGATTCCACGCTTTTATGACGTCACTTCGGGCGCGGTGCTGGTGGACGGCCAGGATGTTCGGACCCTCACCCAGGAGAGCCTCCGACAGAACATCGGGATCATCCAGCAGGATGTATTTCTCTTCGCCGGCACCATTATGGAGAACATCCGCTACGGCCGGCCCTCCGCCACCGACCGAGAGGTCATCCAGGCCGCGATCTGCGCCGAAATCCACGAGGACATCCTGCACATGCCGGACGGGTATCAGAGCTTCGTCGGGGAACGCGGCGTCGTGCTCTCCGGCGGTCAGAAACAGCGCATCTCCATTGCGCGTGTGTTCCTGAAGAATCCGCCGATCCTGATCCTGGACGAAGCGACTTCCGCGCTGGACAGCGTCACCGAGCAGCGGATCCAGCGAAGCATCGACCGTCTCAGCGAGGGGAAAACCGTTGTGGTGATTGCCCACCGTTTATCCACGATCCGCAATGCCGACCGCATCGCGGTGGTAGATGCGCAGCATATTGTGGAACAGGGTTCCCGCGAAGAGCTGCTGGCCCTCGACGGCGCCTACGCCGCTCTGGAACACGCACAGTCACAGGGATAAGAAACAGCCTCCGCTTTCGAGCGGAGGCTGTTTCTTACTTATCTTGTCCGAATTATCCGAGTCTGCAGAGGCAGGCTGCGATCTGCGAAGCAACTTTGGCGTTTTCAACCTCACCATCCTCCGCGCAGCGGAGGATGCCTTTTATCCGAGTCTACAAAGGCAGGAGGCGATCTGAGAAGCGACTTTGGCGTTGTTAAACACCAGCTGGATATTGGAGTCGAGGCTGTCGCCGCCGGTCAGTTCCTTGACCTTGGCCAGCAGGAAGGGGGTAGCTTCCTTGCCGTGGATGCCTTTGGCGTTCATCTCGTCGATCGCGTCGTCGATCGCCTTGTTGATGATGGTGTCGTCCATGGCGTATTCCTCGGGGATCGGATTGGTCACCAGCATGCCGCCCTTCATGCCGATGGTCTGCTGCACATGGAAGGCCTTCGCGCACTCTTCAGCTGTATCCATCCGGTAGTCCACCTTCAGCCCGGAGTGACGGCTGTAGAACGCGGGGAGTTCTTCCGTTCCGTAGCCGATCACGGGAACGCCGTGGGTCTCCAGGTACTCCAGCGTGAGCTTCAGATCCAGGATGGCCTTCGCGCCCGCGCAGACCACTACCACCGGGGTATTCGCCAGTTCTTCCAGGTCCGCGGAGATGTCCATGGTGGTCTCTGCGCCGCGATGCACGCCGCCGATACCGCCGGTGGCAAACACTTTGATCCCCGCCATCGCCGCGATCATCATCGTCGTGGTAACCGTCGTCGCGCCGTCCATGCCCTTCGACACCAGGACCGCCAGGTCCCGGCGGCTGGCCTTGGTGACCGCCGTTCCGGTTTTGCCGAGATAGTCGATCTCTTCCGGCGTCAGGCCGACCTTCAGTCTCCCGCCGATGATGGCGATGGTGGCCGGCGTTGCGCCGTTTTCACGGATGATCTTCTCCACGCTCAGTGCGGTCTCCACATTCTGCGGATACGGCATGCCATGTGAGATGATCGTGGATTCCAGGGCCACGACCGGCTTGCCGGCGGCGATGGCCGCAGATACTTCGGGATTTACGTCCAGATACTGATTCATCATGATGCTCTCCTCCGATTATCGTTGAATTCTTTCCCGCAGCGCCGTCTCCGACAATGCCGGGTTAATGGTTTCTTCGCTCTCTGTCGCGATGGCCGCGGCAGCCGAGGCCGCCCGGACCGTGTCTTCGAGGTTCATGCCCTCCAGGTACGCCCAGACCAGCGCCGCCATGAAGGCATCCCCTGCCCCGGTCGTGCTGCGGACCGCTGCCGGCAGACAGGGATAAATCCGGCTCTCCTTGCCGTTGGCCGCAAATACGCCCTCCGCCCCCAGGGACAGGAACACGCGGTGCAGACCGGTCTCCAGGAGTTTCTCTGATGCAAGGCGCATCGACCCTTCATCCGTAATCCGGACGCCGCTGAGCAGTTCCGCTTCCATCCGGTTCGGCTTCAGCGTGTTCAGCCTGCCGAGAATCGGCCTGAGCTTTTCTGCCTTCGTCACCGACACCGGATCGGCAAAAATCGGCGCCGTACAGTGTTCCGCCAGGTATTCCAGCGTCTCAGCCGGAAGATTACCGTCTGCCACCACAACCTGGGCATTGTTCAGCAGGCTGAGATTCGAAGCGATATAATCCGGCGTGATCCGCTCGCAGATTTCCATGTCCGAAACCGCCAGCATCATGTCGCCGTCCGCTTCGTTCAGATACAGATAGGTCGAAGTCGCAGCTCCCGCGACCTTTCGCGCATGACTGATGTCGATGCCGAGATCCGCACAGCTGGCTTCAATCCGCTGCGCATGCAGATCGTCTCCGAACGCGGTCAGGAAGCGGACGTGCATCCCCAGCAGGCTCAGGTTATGCGCGATGTTCCGCCCGACACCCCCGAGGCTGATCGTGACCTTTCCGGGGTTGGAATCGTGTTCGATCAGGGGCCGCACCGGTCTGCCGCCGATGTCGATGTTGACCCCGCCGACCACCGCCACATAGGCCGCGCTGCTCATCACGTATCCGCGGCCCGCAATATGTCCCTTTTTCATCAGGTTCGAGATATGCACCGCCACCGCGGAACGGGTGATCCCCGCCTTTCGTGCCAGCTCTTCCTGTGAAATCATCGGGTTTTCTTCGATCCAGTTCAGGATCTGCCGCTCCCGTATTGTCACGTTCCAGGCCCTTCCTTGAATGTTTGCTTGTTTTTAAACATTTGCTTATCCAATATACCGCTATTTTTCCTCTCTGTCAAGGCTTGCGAAAGTCTTTTCGATTGTTTATAATACTGATAATGATTTTTCAATTCACGAAACGGATATCAGAACCATGTTTGACGGCTTCACTCGCGAGACCTCGGACTTTCTCTGGGATCTCACCTTTCACAATGAGCGACCCTGGTTTCAGGAGCATCGGGAACAATACATGCGCGTACTGCACGAGCCCTTTCATGCGCTCGCAGAAGACACCCTGGCCGAGATGCAGCGCGCCTTTCCGGAGGCGAACTTCTCTCTCCACATCTCCCGGATTTATCGTGACGCCAGGCGCCTGTTCGGGCGCGGGCCTTATAAGGATCATCTCTGGTTCACGCTCTTTAACGGTGACAACCGGCACACCGAAGGGCCGATGTTCTGGTTTGAACT
>CAZMXF010000348.1:0-3242 GCA_964570015.1 uncultured Oscillospiraceae bacterium
CAGCGTTCGATCATGCTGCTCTGCAAGTATCTCAGTCGGCGCCATGAAAGCAGCAGCATACCCGGCTTGAACACACTGCCAGACCAGCGCAGCTGCCACCAGAGTCTTACCACTGCCGACGTCGCCCTGTAGGAGCCGGCTCATCTGTCTGCCGGAGGCCATATCTGCAGCGGCTTCTTCAATGGCTCGGCGCTGTGCACCGGTGGGAGAAAACGGGAGAGAATCATAAAAAGGTGTAAAATCAGGTTTGGGAATGACAATACCCTGGCGGTCTGCTTTCTGACGGCTGCCGAGGGCACAGGAAAGAAGGAATAGCTCTTCAAATACAAAACGTTTCCTCGCCTGGTCAAGTGAACTGATATTCTGAGGGTAGTGGATGCTTTCGTAAGCGTCTTCTGCCGGAATCAGGCCATATTCCTTCCGAACGGAATCCGGAAGAAGATCCGGAATCCGACCTTTACAGCTGTCCAGTCCCTGGCGGATGCTCTGCCGAATCGCGTTCTGCTGGAGGCCGCTGATGAGGTGGTAAACCGGGACGATCCTTCCGGTGACGGAAATTTTACCGGCTGGCAGTTCCTCGGGTTCAAACACGGGATTCGTAAGGCTGCGATGAGAACCTCTAACCTCCATTTTTCCGTAAAAACGATATGCACTGCCGCGGTGCAGCTGATTGCGGACATAACTCTGATTGAAATAGGTAATGCTTACCTCGGCACTGTCGTCATAGGCACGGAGCTTCACCAGATCAAGACCACGGCGGATTCTGGAAAGACGGGGCTCATCCGCAACAACAGCGGAAATACAGACAGACTCGCCATTCTGAACCAGGGCGATCGGTTTCAGGCTGCTGCGGTCTTCATAACGGCGCGGAAAGTATGAGATCAGATCAAGCAGAGAAAAGACGCCCAGCTTATTCAAAGCCTGCGCCCTTTTCTCTCCGATTCCCTTGATGGTTCGGATATCTTTTCGAAATGGTTCCATGGTTTATTCTGCGAAACGCACCTTGTAATCACCGGCTGCGGAATTGGCGTTGTACACATCGATGAGTCCTTTGGTACAGATGACCTGATTGCTTTTTGTGATCAGGATCATCTCAAAGCCGCCATACTGACGCCAGTAGTTCAGTGCGCGGCTTTCACCGAGAACAAACATCGCGGTGGACAACGCATCTGCCATCGTGCCGTCTTCACAGATGATGGTGGCTGAGAGTAGATTGTTGGAAACCGGGGAACCGCTAAGCGGATTAATGATGTGGTGATACGTGTTTCCGTCAAACTCGAAGAAGCGCTGGTAGCTGCCGCTGGTGACGACGGCGGTTTCGCCGACCTGGACGGTACCGACCCAGCTGGCCGTATTGTTCGGATCCTGGATGGCGACGGTCCACTTGCTGTCATCCGGTTTGAGACCAAGGGTCTGGACATTGCCGCCCAGGGAGATGATGCCGCTCTTGACCCCGGCCTGGCGCATGGCACTGATGGCGTTTTCCGCGGCACAGCCTTTGCCTATCGCGCCGAAGCTGATCTCCGTGCCGGCAGGGAAGTTGACGGAATAGGAACCGGTGGCCGGATAGCTGGTCAGAACCATCTGGTCGAAAGCCTTTCTCGACAGCTGCGTGTGGATTTCTTCATAGAGTGGGACATAATAGCGCCCGTCAACGAACCCCCAGAGCTTGATGAGCGGATACAGACTGAGATCAAGCGAGCCGTCGGAATTGTCGTAAACTGTTTTGGCCGTGCTGAGCATCTTGGCGATCTGAGCATTGACAACAACATTCTGCCCGTTTGCATGATTAATCGCATAGGTGGTGCTGGTAGGCAACTCCGGATCCAAAAGCGCCTCCATGGAGTTGATGACGCTGGTTGCGGCGTTGAGGCCGTCCTGGGCATGCTTGCCGTATGCTGTCAGCGTCATGACCGTATCCATCGCAAAGATCTGCTTCTGCTCCATGGCGGAGGCAGAGCCGCAGGCGGTCAGACAGAGCAGCGCGGCTATGCAAAGGATCAGGGCAACGATGCGGGTACAGCGATTATACCAGATTCTTGTGGGCTTCATAGAATTCATCATAATCCTTTAACATGTACTTCAAAAGATTTGGCGTATCCAGCTGATACGGGCATTTGGAAGCGCAGGAACGGCAGCCGATGCAGTCTTCGATCTTATGCATTTTGGCATGCCATTCATCGGTCATATACTGCTGCCAGGGGGAGCGGCGGAGCAGCATATTCATCCTTGCACAGTTCAGAATTTCGATTCCCATGGGACATGGCATGCAGTACCCGCAGCTGCGGCAGAAGCTGCCGGAGAGTTCCTTGCGCTCTTTCGCAATGAATGCTTCAAGCTCCTCGTCCATGTCGGGATCTTCCTCTGCGACCTGAAGCCACTGTTCCAGCTGCTCCAGCTTCTGAACACCCCAGATGGGAACCACATTGTCATACTGCTTCATAAAGGCCTGACATGCGCGGACATTCGTGAGCATACCGCCGGCGAGTCCCTTCATTGCAATGTAGCCGACGTTGGCTTCCTTCGCCTTTGCGGCCAAGGCAAGATCACGCTCGGCGGAGATGTAGCTGAAGGGGAATTGAACGGTCTCGAAGAGTCCGGAGGCAATGCATTCCTCTGCTACCTGAACGCGGTGAGTGGTCACGCCGATGTGGCCGATCCAGCCGCGCTTCTTTGCTTCCAAAGCCCCGGCATAGGCCCCTTCGGAATCATTCGGGTCCGGAACCGCCGGGACCTGATGGAATTGAAACAGGTCGATGTAATCAGTTTTCATCATGCGCAGACTGTTTTCGATATGGGCCAGAACTCCCGCCTTGTCTCTGGCGGCACTCTTTGTGGCGATCACAATATCGCTGCGGACATCACTGAGCGCAAGACCGATCTTCTCTTCACTGTCGGTGTAGGCATTCGCGGTATCATAGAAGCGGATCCCACCCTCATAAGCAGCGCGGAGCAGCTTCACGGCATAGTCTTTGTCACAGCGCTGAAGAGGAAGACAGCCCAGAGAGGGCTTGGTTGCTACAAGACCGCTCTTTCCAAGAACGACTGTTTTCATTGCTGACTCATCTCCTTCGTACAGTAAAAATAGAAAAACAGGGCTTTACTTTATCGTTTTTCAATGGTATAATACCATGCGTTGTCTGGATTATACCAAATTCATGGGATAAAGGCAACAACTATCTGAAAACGCGGCTGTAGCTCAGCTGGATAGAGTGCCAGACTCCGACTCTGGAGGTCGTGGG
>CAZMXF010000349.1:0-3239 GCA_964570015.1 uncultured Oscillospiraceae bacterium
CGTTCCAGCCCTGTGCTGCTGAGACCTGCACCACGCCCGGTGATTTCGTCCGGGTTAAGCCCCAGGAGCACCGCAGACAGCGCTGTCGCCGTGGTAGTATTGCCGATGCCCATCTCACCCACCGCCATCAGGTCTGTCCCTTCCCGGATCAGCTCTTCCGTCAGAGCCGCGCCTTTGACTATAGCATTAAGACATTCCGCTTCCGTCATAGCATTCTCCCGGCTGATGTCTCCGGTGCCGTTTCGTACCCGCAGATTTCTCACCCCGGGATGTCCCGAGAAGTCCAGGATCCCCACATCCGCGGGAATCACGCTGCAGCCGGTCTGATGCGCCATGGTATTTGCCGTGCTTCGACCCTCCGCGAGAGCAATGGCAACCTTCCCTGTCACCTCGCTGCCACATTGGCTGACCCCCTGGGCGACCACGCCGTTGTCGGCGCAGAACACCACCAGCGCTTTCTTTTCCAGGCGGAAATCCACCTGCCCTTTCAGAGCAGCAATCCGCATGATCATCTCCTCGAAGAGTCCCAGGCTGCCCAGGGGCTTCGCCACAGCGTTCCAGCGTGCCTCCGCCAATGCCCGGGTCCTTTCGTCCGCACGGCGAATCTCCCGGATCAGTTCTTCAATTGTTTTCATGCTTTTCATACTTCGAGCACGCCTTTACAAATCGTTCTGCCAAAGGGAGTTCCCCGCCGAAGTGCAGATGAGGAAAACCAGCATACAGTGTGTCGGAAACCTGGCCACAGCGCCAGCTTCTCCCGTCTGCCTTCTCCGCCAGAAGATCCGTCCCGTTTTCTGAACTGTCCCAATAATGGAATTCATGCACCGGGATCTGCTCTCCTGCCCGAAACAACAGGGAGTCAGCCTCCGCTTTCAGCTTTAGATAGCCGAAACGCTGCAGCCGACCGGTTTTGTATCCGCATCCGGGGAGTGCGCCGCACATCGGCCAGGCAGTTCCCTCCGGGTCCTCCAGGCTCTCCTGCAGGTAGAGAAATCCGCCACATTCCGCCACTGTCGGGCATCCGCGTAGCACCCGCTCCCTAATTTCTCTTTGTATGGTCTTGTTCTCCGAAAGCTGCCGCGCATAGAGCTCCGGATAGCCTCCGCAGAGCCAGAGCCCTTCCGCCTCGGGCACATGAGAATCATGCAGCGGGCTGAAGAACATCAGTGCCGCTCCCGCCTGCCGCAGAGCTTCCAGATTGTCCGCATAGTGGAAGCAAAACGCTTCATCCCGCGCCACTGCGATTCGGCAGCAGGGCCGGGTGTTGCCTGCTTTCTGTCTGAACTTCTCACTCCCGGGCTGTTTATTTCCAACTGCCGAACCATTCTCCGCTGCCAGTGCCAGCAGGCGGTCCAGATCGACGCTATTCTCTGTTTGCTCCGCGATACGGTCAAATCTCGTCTGAAAGTCTTCGATTTCGTCAGCGGTCAACAGGCCAAGATGGCGGCTCTCCAACCTGGCTTCTTCCATCGGCGGCAGATAACCCAGAACCGGAAGTCCGCACTCCCGCTCCAGGATCATCTTAAGGGATTCCGCCCGGCGTCCTGAGCAGTCGCAGAGCAGCAGCCCCGCGATCCGACTCTCCGGGCGAAAGGTTCGCATCCCGCAGACCTGTGCTGCCAGCGTGATGCCGCTCCCCTTCGGCCGCAATACCAGGACAGTCGGGAGATCAAGTATCCCTGCCAGCTCCCATGCGCTCGCTTCCGTGCCGCCGTTCAGCCCGTCATAGTATCCCATTGCCCCCTCTGCCAGCGCCACATCTCCCTGACATGAAGCAAAGCTTCGCCGGACGCCTGCCTCTCCCTGCAGAAACAAGTCGAGGTTGCGACTCTCCACGCCCAGGACTCGACTGTGGAACATCGGGTCAATGTAGTCCGGACCGCTCTTGAAGGCCAGAACGCGCAGTCCACGCCGTTTCAGCGCCGCCATCAGGGCGCAGCTCATTACAGTTTTCCCCGCACCGCTCTGCATGGCACCGATCATAAGCGCTTTCATGCCGGTCTCCCCGTAATCAGGTAAACCGGATTCTGCGCCAGCATCAGGGTCAGATCTCCTGCCTGTCTGTTTCTGGACACTGCAATCTGGCAGATCTCTGTCTCATACCCGCGTTTTCGCAGGCACTCGACTGCACACTGTAGCGTCTCCAGCGCGATCGCCGAGATACAGATCCGCGCTTCACGGTTTACATAATATACATCATTCAGAATCTCTTCCAGTTTTCCGCCGCTTCCGCCCACGAAAACCGCGTCCGGTTTCGGCAGGCCTTCCAGCGTTTCCGGTGCACTGCCCTTCTTCAGGTGAAGGTTCCAGGCGCCGTGCTTTTCGCGGTTGCGTGCTGCAATTCTCAGAGCTTCTTCATCCCGTTCTACAGCCCAGACCGCTCTCGCCTGCAGGGCCAGCTCTACCGCTACGCTTCCTGTCCCGGCACCGATATCCCAGCAGGTGTCTCCCGGACCCACGCTGAGTTTGGCCAGGGCAGCCGCCCGGACCTCTTGTTTTGTCATAGGGACTTTTTCCGTGCGCTCGAATTCCGAATCCGGCAGTCCAGGTGTACGGCACTGCCTCCGGGGTGCAGCCTCTACCAGTATGCAGGAGATCGGTGAGAATGCACTTCTGGCAAACTCTGACGCACTGCCCCGGCAAATCCGCTCTTCCCGGCTGCCCAGCTGTTCTCCTACCACAACAGAGAGGGTGCCGAGTCCCGCTTCTGTGAGGATACTGCAGATCTCAGCCGGGCCCAGCTTCCCACCGGTGAGGAAAAACACTTTCTGTCCATGGCAGACCTCCCATACCGGGTCACATTCCACTCCGTGAGCGGAGCAGAGTCTCCAGTTCTGCCAGGATTCTTCCAGTCGCGCGGCCAGAACCTGCAGACTGGAAATCCCCGGAAGAATCTGCCATTCATCTGTTTCCGGCAGCATCGGAAGTAGGAAACGCGCCCCGGAATAGAACCCGCTGTCTCCGCTGAACAGGACGCAAATCTCATTGCAGTTGAGTGAAGAGAGCGTGCCCGCAATTTCCTTCGGTGTCAGCGCGGGGATTCTCGTCCTGACCTCCGGAAACATCTCCAGCAGGCGGGGTGCCCCGATAAGCGCATCTGAGGTTTTGACGGCTTCCTCTGCTGCTCCGATCAGGGTTTCGCGTCCGCAGCCGCAGCCGATCAAGCTGATCTTCACGTCTCCTTCGTTCCTTTCCGATATCCCGTGGTAAACGCAGGGTCATACAGGCGGCTGCGCTCC
>CAZMXF010000350.1:0-3230 GCA_964570015.1 uncultured Oscillospiraceae bacterium
CCCATACCCATATCCAAAAGGATCGCTGCAATGGGATGTTCCTTTATGAAATTGATCGCATATATCTGATAATCATGTGGATTGTATCTCATCCAGTATTCCTCCAATCTGCTCCGGATCATCAAGAACATAGACCCGGAAGCCTAATTTGTTCAGAAGCCGGTGCCGCGATGCCTGCAGCGGTCTCGGTCGTTCTCCGGGACGCTTAACTTCAACCATCCCAAAGTGCCTACCCGGCAATAAGACAATCCGGTCGGGCATCCCATCAAATCCAGTGGACACCCATTTCGGACATATCCCGCCACGGCGTTTAACCTCGGAGACCAGCTTCTGCTCTATTATCTTTTCTCGCATCGCAACCTCCGTATTCTGCCAAAGGTGACGGTCGGTGATGGTCTACCCAAAAACTCCCTTTAGAACAGTTTTGGAAAACGCACTATAGGGACTTTTCTGGTATGAGTGTCACCGACTGTCACCACGGCTTAAATCAAGGCTTTCTGAAAAACAGCAAATCTGAAACAGTTTACTGTTTGACTGTCATCGACCGTCACTCCAGAAAATCCTGTCCCTGTTTTAACTTCAAGCCATATACAAAGGATCCTGTCTTGACCTTCTTTTTAGGGAAGCCCGCTTTTTCGATCGAACTGTAAAAATCTGTCGTGCTTCTGGTAAACTCACCATTCTGCAAACAGTACGCCCTGTATGCCTGATAAAGTTCCCCGGATTTCTCCGATGCAGCCTTATCGATGTCACAGCAGTCAGCCAGGAAATGCCCCAGCCAATCGTTATCCTCGCGGTATGCCTCAATGGCATCTTCCACGATCTTCGGCAACGGCACCTTGAAATCCATGTCGTAAGCCTTCTTCGCACCTTCGATGATCCAACTCATAATGAAGGAACCGGCATGATCATAGAGATAATCTGCATAATTCTTGATATCGCTGTCGTCGGTGATCTTTGCATTAAAGGGAATTACGATAAGTCTTCTCCAGATGCCGTCATCATTCGCACCGACCTTCGGAAGATGATTCGTATACAGAACCAGCGTATGCGAAGGCACAAAGTGGAACGGAGCCTTGTACTTCTTCTCCGCCTGGATCTCATCTGTAGAACACAGCTGTTTTACCGTAGCCGTGTTCAGACGCATTCCCTCTTCCATCTCCGATGAAATAATGAGTCTGCGACCTTTGAGCTCCGCCATCTCCGGCTTAATGTTCCTCTTGCAGTTCATGGTCAGTGCTTCCGCAGACAGTTTTCCTGCATAATCGCCCAGGACTCGGAAGATTGTGTTCCAAAAGGTAGATTTACCATTGGCTCCGCCGCCATAGGCAATGATCATATGCTCCTGATAGACCTTTCCAATCGCTGCCATTCCGACCACCAGCTGCACATACTCAATCAGCTCTTTGTCACCGCAGAAAAACAGTTCCAAAGCATCAAGCCATAACTGTCTGTCACCGCTTCCCGGTGCGCATGTTGTAATCTTCGTGATCAGATTTCTCGGATCATGCGGCTGCTCTCCGGAAAGTCCCTGTCTCAGGTCGTATGTCGCATACGGCGTATTGATGAGAAACTCGTTCTTATCCAGGTCATTTACATCAATACCGATCATCGGCTTTGAAGCATTTCCCGTGGAAATGATGTATTTGTAATCCCTGCGTTTCAGCACGAACTTCAGATAGGTCTCCGCAGATATAAGTGCATACAATAGCGGCATCTGATTATCCGATATTTCCTTTGCCACAGCCTTGGATCCACCCTTAACAACCGGCTCCGGTATCCCTGCATCGATCAACGCCTTTTCAGCAACTTCCTTATCCTGCTGGGCATCCACAAGCTGCAGATCAAGGAACTCTTCTATCGCGCCAATGGCAAGCTGCACATCCTCTACCCAGCGGTCGCCGTCATATCTGAGATAATCCGTTGCAGCAGAAAACCTCAGCTCACTTCCGTACTCCTGAACAAGAACCTTTGCCTCACCGATATCCGAATAATCCTCCGGTTTTAAGGAAGCATCGCTGAAATCGGAATTGTACTGATCCGGCGGCACATACCCGTCTGATGAAGAGATCTTCTTTTCAAAAAACTTCACTGCACTGTTCCAGATTGTATTCAGTTCCGAATCCGGAAGCGGCGGATCACATTTCTGAGCATGCTCCATAAAAGCCACATGAGCTTTCTCCGTGTTTCCGTATCTCTTCAAGATCCTCGATGCAAAACGGCTCATGGTATTGTTGCGGCTCCCCTGCAGGATCAGACCCGAACTATTACCTTTCTGGCCGTCCACAGTATCCGAATCTTCATCTGAATAATCTGGGCTGATTTCTTCATCGATGGTCATCCAGCCTTCATGCCAGATCACTTCACCACTATCCGAACCATATAAGAACCTGGCTGCATCCAGTGCATTCCCGTCAAAGAAAGGATATTTCTTATAAAGCGCTCTCTTCAGTCCCGCATAGGCCTTCGCATCCGTGACCTCACCGATCTGGAAGTAGACGTGGAATTTCGGTCTAGCCGCCTTTCCAGCCTTTTCCTTCATATGATTGCGGCTCGGTACAAGCGCATAGGAGAAATCAGAAAACTCTTCATCCATCTTCTCCGGCGTGATCCAGTCATCAGGCTCTTCAGTATGGTCATTATCGATATCCATCACGATCACATCTGACCTTATAAAGTTCCCGATGCTTCGATAATTGCCCTTGTACTCAGCGCAAACATGATCAGACCTGGCTGCACTCTGCAGCTGCTCCGCCGTGGACACCGGTGCCCGGTTTGGATAGCTACAGTTACCGGCTTGTCCGACGCAATTTGCTGTAAACATAGTAATCTGCATAGCTTTAACCTCTTTTCTTAAAAAGTAAGGAACAATTTCCTCCTAACTTCCTAAGCGGGTTTCACCGAACTTTTTCCGGTCAGCCATCAAATTTCTCACACAAAAATAAAGCCGATCTGAATCGCTTCCTTTTATAAGCGAAATCGTAACCGGCACTTTTTTCAAAAATATTTCCCTGCGACCGGAAAAATCATTTCCAAACCCGCTTAGGAAGATAGAAAGGCAACAAAGCCATTCGGAAAGGAAGGTGCTGCAGATGCAGAAAGAATCCACTGATAACAGCCAGCAGGATACCGCAATCGACGAAGAGCTTATCGATACTCTCATCGCCATAAGCGTTGTAGCCAAGAGACTGGCAGCCAACCTGAGAAAACAGAATACAGAAAACGGAGGT
>CAZMXF010000351.1:0-3200 GCA_964570015.1 uncultured Oscillospiraceae bacterium
CATATGCCGCTGCAAGAAGCAACGGCATATGTTGTTAAGAAGTTTAAAACATTTTCTGTCTGATACTTTTCAGGTTTCAATCGGCTCCATATGTTCCATCCTGCTCATGGCGTTTCTGACATGTGTGAGGACGGCCTGTTCCGCCGCATCCGGATCATGAGCCGCCAACGCCTGATAGATTGCCATATGCTCGTCGTTCGACTGCAGCGCTCTGCTCTGCTTGCTGATCGACGCCATACGGAACTTGGTCATCTTCTTATGGATCCTCGTCAAAACATCGATATAGGCCTTGCTCCCGCAGGAGGTATAGAGCAGCACGTGAAACTGGGAGTCGAGATTCTTCGTATGCTCAGAGCTGCTGTTCCCCTGCTTGTTGATATAAAACCGCTGCAGCTCCGTCAGTTCGAGAAGCTCTCCCAGCTGCTCATCCGTGATGTTTACGGCCGCGCGTCTCGCCGCTTCCCCCTCGAGATGCAGCCGGATGTCATACAAATCCAGCATATCCTCTGCGGAGATGCCGATCACTTCCATCCCGCGTCCGGTCTCCGCAAGGATGTTCTCCTGCTCCAGTCGTAGCAGTGCTTCCCGGATCGGTGTCCTGCTGACATCCAGTTCCTTGGAAAGGCGCAGCTCACTCAAAATCTCGCCGCGGTGATACTTTCCCGAAAGGATTTCCCGCTCCAGCTGCTCAAAAATCTGATCCGCGATAGAGATATTCCGATGCTCTTTCATCTTCTTCGACCAGTCCTTATCGCATTGATTTCAGTATGATTGTATACAATTATATCGTCGTACTTTTCGATTGTCAACCCCGATTTCCAGAAAAAAGAACAGACCGGAGAGGTTCCGATCTGTTCTGTATGGATTATACCTTTTCGTCCGTCTCGGGGCCTGCGCTCTCTTCTTCGACTTCCGCTGCTGCGGCCGGTTCGGTGGTCTCTTCCTCCGCAGTCTCTGCAGGAGCTTCCGCTTCGGGAGCTTCCGTTGCAGAAACCGAGTCAGGAGCCGCCTCTTCTTCGGGCTTCTGCTCTTCCGCGTAACCGTCTGTCATGGAGATCTTCTTCGCAGGGCGCTCAATGGTGCTGTCATGACGAGCCTGTTTTCCGGCTTTCAGGACTTCCGGCATGAATTCGCCATGTTCAAAGTAATAATTGAATTCATCTGCCTCAATGGTCTCGTTGACCAACAGATATTCCGCGAGGCCTCTGAGCTGCTCACCGTGTTCGGTCAGGATCGCTTCACAGCGCTTTGCCGCTTCGTCAAAAATCGCCTTGACCTCTTCATCGATGATGGCAGCAGTTTCTTCGGAATAGCTCTTCGTCTGACCGAAATCACGTCCGATGAAAATGCTGTGTCCGGATGTATCGTACAGGATGGGTCCAAGCCGCTCGCTCATACCGTATTTCATGACCATGTCACGTGCCAGAGAACTCGCCTGCTGGATATCCCCGGAAGCCCCGGTTGAGATATCATCCAGGAAAAGCTTTTCCGCAATACGCCCGCCGAGCGAAACGACGATGTTTTCAAACATCTCTTCCTTGGAGGTAAAATTCTCCAGATCCTCCTGCGGCCGAAACAGCGTAAATCCGCCTGCAGGCCCACGCGGGATAATCGTGATGTAATGGACCGGATCCACATGTTTGCAGAATCTGGCCGCAACGGCGTGGCCGGATTCATGATAGGCAGTCAGGCGCTTGGCCTTGTCGCTCATTTTACGGCTCTTCTTCTCCGGTCCCATCTGGACTTTGAGGATTGCTTCGTCGATATCTTCCATTGTGATAAAGCGATGTTTTCTTCTTACAGCAAGAAGTGCCGCTTCATTCATCAGGTTTTCAAGATCCGCACCGGCAAACCCGGGTGTTCCCTTCGCGATGGAGTTGAGATCAACATCATCACCCAGCTGCTTGTCTCGGGAGTGGATCTTCAGGATTGCCTCTCTTCCGCGGATATCCGGCAGGCCGACATATACCTGGCGGTCAAAGCGGCCGGGACGGAGCAGTGCATTATCCAGAATGTCCGCACGGTTGGTTGCCGCCATGACGATGACGCCTTCGTTGTTGCCGAAGCCGTCCATCTCCACCAGCATCTGGTTCAGTGTCTGTTCTCGTTCGTCGTGCCCGCCACCAAGGCCGCTGCCTCTCTGACGGCCGACGGCGTCGATTTCATCGATGAAGATAATCGCGGGAGCCGCTTTCTTTGCCTGCTCAAACAGGTCTCTGACACGGCCGGCGCCGACACCGACATAGAGTTCGACAAAGTCAGAGCCGGAGATCGACAGGAATTGTACACCGGCTTCTCCGGCGACAGCCTTGGCCAGCAGGGTCTTACCGGTTCCCGGAGGCCCAACAAGCAGGACGCCCTTCGGAATTCTGGCGCCCATGGCCGTGTAGGCTTTCGGATCTTTCAGGAATTCGACGATCTCGGCCAGTTCTTCCTTTTCCTCGTCGCAGCCTGCCACATCGGCAAAGGTTTTCTTGTTCTTCTCGTCGCTTCCCAGGCGGGTTCGGGCTTTGCTGAAGCGGGCCACACCGCCGGCTCCGCCGCCCATACGGTTCATCATCACATACCAGAGCACCATTGCTCCGCCCATCAGGATCAGGTACGGAATGATGCTCGCCCACCAGGGAACGACAAAGCCCTCGTTGTAATCGTACTTTTCCAGGATGCCTTTTTCGTGCTGTTCTTTGATCAGCTCGTTAAAGTCCTCATAGAACACGCCGAAGCTGTAGAGGTCATAGGTCTTCTCAACCGTCGTTTTGTCGGTGCTGTCCGAACGGAGCGTCAGAATGATTTTGTTGCCCTCTGTCCGGAAAGACTGCACCTTTCCGTCATTGAACAGATCGACAAGCTCCGAGTAGTTGTCCAGCTGGTCCGGCTCGGTGTCCTTTGTCATCGTAAAGATGACCGCGATGAGAATCAGCAAAAGGAGCACATAAAAGCCGACATCCCGGGCACGATTGCGTTTTGGGTTCAAATAAGTTCACATCCGTTCTAATTGCTTATGCATTCTAAAGAGGAAAGCTTCAGGAATAGACCTCGGCTTTCAGGATCCCGATATAGGGAAGATTGCGATAGCGTTCGTTATAGTCCAGTCCGTATCCGACCACGAAGGCGTCCGGCACTTCAAAGCAGGAATAATCCGCATAAATGTCGGCTTTTCTCCGCGCCGGTTTGTCCAGCAGCGTGGCAATATGCACAGA
>CAZMXF010000352.1:0-3187 GCA_964570015.1 uncultured Oscillospiraceae bacterium
ACCGCGCGATCATCGAGCGCTACCACGCCCGCAGCGAACACAAGCGGAGACCCATCCCGGTCTATACTCCGTGAGACCGGACCGAAACCATACAGAGCATACAGATAAAGATACAGGCAGCGGCCCGAGGGAATCGGGACCGCTGCCTGCTGTCATACCGGATCGGCATTTCCGCGCTCTCCGGCACGGGCTTCCGCCTGGGCCTTTCGGAACTGTTCTTCCAGATCCTCCGCCAGGACGAGGCGGAGATTCCGCAGTTCCAGACCGCTCTGGGCAAAGTAAAATTTCAGAAGGAAATTGCTGGTATAACAGAGCTTGAGCTCCACCGAGACCGGAGTCCACTCCGTGTCCGCCCCGGTCAGCGTGACCTCCCGGATCAGTTCGCGATCCTGAAACACGCTGAACGGAAGCTGTGCCATCCGAGGCTGGTTCACGGCTCTGGCGTCCAGCTCCAGCCGGACGATGCCGCGATGCGGCGTCGTGACGGCCAGGACCGAGGTCTCGCCCCGTTGCGCCCGGATCGGCGCGGCATCGAGGGGAACCTCCGGCCTGTCGACCACGACGGAGACGGCGTTGTGCATGGAGAGATCCTCCTCGGAGAGACTCTCCCGCAGTTCACGGTCGAGGTCCGACTCCTGTCCCAGACTGTGGGGCCAGCAGGGCAGCGTCAGCAGGAAGCGGCAGATGTTCTCCGCGCTGCGCACCAGTTCTGCGCGGGTGAGGCGTCCCTCCGACAGGGCGCTCGCGAGATCGTCCTCGTTGCTGTTGGAGGCCGCGTCGGCGTTGACCATGTTCAGGTCGTTCTGGGCCCGGACCTGGGCCGAGACGTTCTGATAGCTCCCGGGCAGGCCGGCCGCGTCGTTGGCCATCGCCCACCAGTCGGTCATCACCACACCCTTGAAACCCCATTCTCCGCGGAGAATCACCGTCAGTAGGTCATAATTGCCGGAGGTCCAGAGCCCGTTCACCGGACCGTAGGTGCTCATGACCGCGCGGGCGTGCCCCTCCCGAACGGCAATCTCAAAGCCGCGGAGGTAGATCTCCCGCAGCGCGCGTTCGGAAATGACCGCGTTTACATGATGGCGGAGGGTCTCCTGGGTGTTGGCACAGAAGTGCTTGATGACGCCCGTGACGCCGAAGCGGTGCAGACCGCGCAGCTGGGCCGAGGCCATCCGTCCGGTGAGCAGCGGATCTTCCGAGAAGTATTCAAAATTCCGACCGTTCAGCGGGTTGCGGTGAATGTTCATCCCCGGACCCAGCAGACAGTCGATGCGATTGCGCCGGAGTTCCAGGCCCTCCCAGGCAAAGAGCTCCTCATTCAGCTCTTCATTGAAGCTGCAGGCGAGGCAGGTCCCGTTCGGCAGGGAGAAGGCGTGGGTGCCGCAGTCCATACGGATCCCGCTGGGTCCGTCGGAGCAGCCGCCCACCGGGATGCCGAAGCCCTTCAGCGAATCCGTCACACCGCCGAAGGCCCCCGCGATTCCGGGCGTGACCTTGGGCGAGCACATGCCCTCTCCGCGCACTATCGCGCAGAGGTCCGCGTCCGACAGCTGGGAGAGAAACTCCTGCATCGTCCTCCGGCCCTCGGCCGCATCGCGCAGCTTCCACCCTTGGTCACCGGCATAGGGAAGACAGGAGGGGAGCCGCCGAAGCCGCTTCTCCAGGGGAGAGACGGTCTGCAGCGGCGCGGGCTCCCGAACCGGAACAAAGGATTCCTCTTCGGGCGTCGTTCCTTTCCGCAGCTCCGGGCGCAGCCGGCCGAAGGCCTGTACGGGGGCCATGGCCTCTTCACAGGCACGGACACAGACGGTCTCTGGAAGAGCAAAGCGTCCGGCTTCGGATGCGCTGCGCACATCGGCGCCGACTTCAATTCGGTATTCACCCTGTTCCAGAACCCAGGCCGAACGGTGGCCGCTGCACCCGCTGTCGTCATAGGAAGCGAAAAGTGAAAGCGAAAGGACAAAGTGCAGGGTTTGTGAGTCGCCCGGTGCGAGCAGGGAAGTTTTGCCGAAGCCGATCAGGACGCGGGCGGGCTTCCCGAGCGCTCCCTGCGGCGCGCTGCCGTAGATCTGGACGACCTGCTTCCCAGAGACGGCCCCGGTGTTGCGGACCGAAACCGAGAGAGAAACGGCCTCGGGGACGCGGGCCGAGAACACCTCGGTTTCTATCTGAAAAGTCGTGTAGGAGAGCCCGAAACCGAAGGGATAGAGCACCGCCTCCGGACAGAAGGTTTCAAAATAGCGGTAGCCGACATACAGGTCTTCGGTCTGGACGTTTTCGGTCTTTGAGCCGAAGCTCTCAAACGAGGGCCAGACATCGATGTGTTCCGCAACGGTGTCCGCCAGATGTCCGGAAGGACTCACATCGCCGGAGAGCACGTCCAGAACGGCGTTGCCGCCCTCCTGACCACCCTGCCAGACATAGAGCACGGCGGAGGGATCAAACTCCCGGATCCAGCCCATGTCCAGAATGTTTCCGGTGTTCAGGAGAACCGCGGTCCTGGGGAAGTGCCGGCAGACCATCGCAAGCATGTCCCGCTCCGTCTCCGTGAGCAGAAAGCTCCCGGCTTCCGCACGGTTGTCCTGGTCTTCGCCGGCGGTGCGGCCGATCAGAATCAAAGCAACATCTGACTCCTCTGCCGCCCGGCGGACCAGGTCCTCCGAGAGAGGCATCTCCTCCTGAAACCAGGGTTCGGATGCCCACCCCTGTCCGGCGTCGAAGGGATGCGCCTCAAGCCAGGCTTCATAGACAGCGGAAAGCGCGGTGTTCAGGCGATAGCGCCCGGACTGCTCCAGCGCGTCACGAATCCCGACGACATAATCGGTGTTGACGGAGCCGCCGGAGCCGGTGCCGCTTTTGTAGTAATGAAACTGGGCACGGCCGAAAAGAGAAAGGCGCTCGCCGTCATGCAGCGGAAGCGCCTCCCGGTCATTCTTCAGAAGGACGATGCCCTCGGCTGCTGCCTGGCGCGCAGCAGCGGCGTAGGCAGTCGGATCCCAATGAGTCGGGTACATAATCAGTTACCTCAAAATCTGTAAAAATGGATGATGATCAGGCGAAGTATCAAAGAATCAGAGCATGAAAATCGAATCATCGTTTTCAATCCAGTCGCTGACCGGGATGGTGCGGTACTCGGTGGGGGTGATGCGGATGACGATCTTGTCGATGCCGGCGTTGATGATCTGCC
>CAZMXF010000353.1:0-3187 GCA_964570015.1 uncultured Oscillospiraceae bacterium
ACAGCATTTTCCTCGGCGGCATGCTCTCCATGAGTTCCACCACCATCATCATCAAGGCCTTTGATGAGCTTGGCGTCCGCAAAGAGCCGTTTGCGGAGCTGGTCTTCGGGACACTGGTTATTGAGGACATTGCCGGCATTTTCATGATGATCATCCTCTCGACCGTATCCGTGAGCAAGAACATTTCCGGCGTCGCCCTCGCCCTGCAGCTGGGAGAGCTCGTACTCTATCTTGCCCTGTGGCTGATTCTCGGTATCTATATTCTGCCTACATTCCTGCAGAAAGCCAGAGATTTCATGAATGATGAGACCCTGCTGATCGTCTCGCTCGGTATCTGTTTCGGTATGGTCCTTCTGGCAGAGCAACTCGGCTTCTCCTCTGCGCTCGGCGCGTTCCTTGCCGGTTCGCTTCTGGCAGGCACCATTCATGCGGAGCGAGTGGAGCATCTGACCTCCGGGATCAAAGATCTCTTCGGTACTATTTTCTTTCTCTCCGTCGGTATGATGATCGATCCGGCGATGATCATCAAGTATGCGCTGCCGATCCTGATCATTACCCTCGTCACAATTTTCGGAAAGCTCACGATTTCCGCTCTCGGCGTACTGTTCTCCGGCCAGCCGCTTCGCATCGCGGTACATTGCGGCGCATCTCTGGCCCAGATCGGTGAGTTTGCCTTTATCATAGCAACACTGGGTATGAATCTTGGTGTGATATCGGACTACCTGTACCCGATCATCGTCTCAGTCTCGGTTATCACTACATTGACTACACCGGCATTTATCAAGAATGCAGACCGTCTCTATCTTCTGATTCGGCGTCTGCTCCCTGAGAAACTTGGTGAAAAGCTGGAACGGTATACTTCCGAAGCACCGGTCTCCGGATCCCAGGACAGCGACTGGGTAAATTATCTGCGCCGTTATGTGAAGATTACGGTTCTTTACGGTGTGCTGATGTTCGGCGTTTCACTGCTCGGTCAACTGCTTGTCTATCCTTTTTTACAGGAAAACCTTCCGGAGCAATGGATCGCGCAGGCAATCAGCATTCTGTTCAGCGCAATCGGCATTTCCCTGTTTATCCGGCCGATGCTGGATCTTCACTCCACAGAATACACGATGCTCTGGGTAAAGAACCGTTATTTCCGTCTCCCCCTGATCGCGCTGACTGCACTTCGTTTCATGCTGATTGTGCTGATTGCATTCTTCCCGCTGCAGACGATTCTCCAATTGCGCAGCTGGCTGCTCATTCCCCTCATCGCCGCGGCAATTCTGCTCATCTATCGGAGCGGCTGGATGTCTTCCGCTTATGTTTCGGCAGAGGCCCGCTTCATGGCCAATTTCAATGAACGGAATCTTCAGCGGGAGGTCGGTACCGAAGATGAGATGGAGTGGCTGGACGAAAAGCTTTTTGTGCAGCAGCTGACCTGTCCCGCAGAACTCTACGGCCGTACACTGAAGCAGCTTGCCTGGGGCAGTCACTTCAGTGTCAATGTCATCCAGGTCATCCGAAATCACAAAGTCCGCAACATGCCGTCCGGCACACTGGAACTTCGCGAAGGCGATCTTCTGGTGCTGGTCGGGAAAGCAGAGGATCTGCGCTCACTGCGCCTCAGTCTCGGTATGCAGGAATACGAAGAGCTCCCGACGCTTCGCGCCTATACCGAAAATCAGGCTGACTCCCCGTATGCAGTCTTCGCTTATGCAATCAAGGTTCGGAAGGATTCGGAGCTGGCGGGCAAGAGTATTCGCTCCAGTGCGCTGCGCGAGAAGTATGACTGTATGATCCTCGGACTGCAGCGCCAGAATCTTCCGATCCTTCAGCCGGATATCAACATGACCATTCAGCCGGATGATTACATCTGGATCCTCGGCAGTCGGAGGATGGCAGAGAAGCTTCTTGCCGGCGGGTTTGACACCGATGAAGATGACCCGCAGTAAGACTTGCTGTGATGAAATTTGAAACAGAGGGCATTGGTTCACTCCGAATCAATGCCCTCTGTCTGTTTTCTTGATGTTTTAGAAAAGTTGTCTCGGCAAGATGAAATCCGCATCCTGCACAAGAAGTTCCGTGCTGCGTGTTATTTCGCCAATCCCTGCAGCTTGCCCAGCAATCCGCCCAGCAGTCCGTCTTCCCCGCTGGTTCCGTTTGCCATCAGCATCGGAAGGAGATCCGAAAGCTCCAGCTTCTCCCCTTTCAGGATCCTGGTCGCCAGCTTTTTGTCATCCGAACTCGCCGCACGGTAGAGTTCGATCAGTTTCTGCTCTGCGGCAGTGAGGGAAGATGCACTTGTGGATTTGTTCGTCGTACTTGTTGAAGTCTTTTTCGCCGCAGTTCCGGTTGTTTTCTTTGCCGTGGACGAAGTAGTTTTCGAAGAGGCTGCGGTCTTGGCTGCTGTCGTCGTTTTCCTGGCTGCCGGTGTTTTGGAAGCAGCGGTTGTTTTCGACGCTGACGTTGTTTTTGAAGACGAAGCCGTCTTGGAAGCCGTGGGGGCCGGACTGCCGCCCTTCGGCGCTTCCAGAAGGGATTTCTGTGTAATGCCGAGTGCTTTCGCTATCGCCTTGAGCTGAGCCTGTGAAAGATCCTTTTCTCCGCGCTCTGCTTTTCCGATATCACCCCCGCTGAGTCCGTCGATTCCGCTCGCCAGCTGCTCCTGGGAAAGCTTTTTCGCGGTACGCGCTTCCCGGATCAGCGTACCAACTTTTTTTACCGCCATTCTTCTTCCTCCTTGAATGATTCTTGAATCCCGTACTGAATATCTGTGTCCGTATCATATCTCTCCGGATTCTCCGGTTCATAGCTCTGCTTCAGAGGGCTGTCTTCCGCAGAAACTTTTCGTACAAGCTTCAGCGCCGTTCGGAACATCCAGCCCACGAAAATCAGGAAAATCACACTCATCAGGTCGTTTTGCATTGACGCGATGAAATCATAGACCCCATGCAGCAGAATCGGAATCAGCAGCGCCATTTTACGCGCCTGCCCGGCCTCTTGTCTCATTCCGACCAGTTCGTACCGTTTCGCGACACCGTACCAGACCCCCATGAAGACACCGAAGCATGCATGCCCCGGAACGGCAGTCATCGCTCTAGCCACAGCCGTTCCGACTCCGTAACGCAGCACATAAGCAATGTTTTCCCACAGAGCAAAGCCCATAGAAACAAAGACCGCATAGACCACTCCGTCAAATTGACAG
>CAZMXF010000354.1:0-3183 GCA_964570015.1 uncultured Oscillospiraceae bacterium
GTTTTCGCAGAAGAGGCACCACACGTCATCGGACTTCAATCTGATGTTCTCGATAAGAAAACCTTTCTGAATTTTCTCGCGCATGCCGCTTATTATTCCGATCAGCCGTTTGCCAAGGCTATTTCAGATTATTACAACCAGGAGTATCGTCTTGAGTTGATTAACAACTTTGAAGATATTCCTGGAAGCGGAGTTTCACTGGAAATCGGCCAGGCACCGGTTATTCTGGCAACAAAAAGCTATTTTGATTCTATCGATGTTTCGGTTCCAGAACGCGGTTTGTCTGACGGTATCGCGTATTATATGACAGTAGCGGGACGTTATGTCGGACGTGTGGTGATTTCATCCGAGATTAACCAGGAAGCCGAAAGACTGGTAGAAGAAATGATCGCTGCCGGCGTTTCCAGAAACATTCTTCTTACGGAAGACGGCAACGAACAGAGTCAGGCGACAGCAGATGCGCTGCATTTCTCCGAGGTAGTCGGGGAGTGTGATATGGACAAGAAGCTTCGTCTGATCAGTGATATCAGTCAGGCAGGACAGAATCAAACCGCTTTCATCTATGCCAATGGAATTGAAGGTCACAGTGCAGCGGATTTGGATATTCGTGTCAGCAGGAAAGGGAAATATGCTGATGCAATTGTTCTGCCGGAGTCTTATCTGAATATACCCATGGGGATTCAGATTTCCCATAGGACAAAAGAACTGATTTCTGAAAACGCGATTTTCGTTTTTGTTATCAAAGCGATCCTGGTTTTCCTCAGTATTATCGGTTACAGTAATCTCTGGTTTGTTGTTTTTATGGATACGGTTGCTGCGTTGGCCACATTGCTGAATGCAATCCGTGTTACAACACCGTCTTTGCTGAAGAAAACTACGCCCACAGAAGAATAGAATACGCATTCTAAGTAAAAAAGAATCCGACTAAGGTCGGGTTCTTTTTTTGCTGTTGACAGGGAAGATTCAATATGATACAATAATTAAAATCTCGCATAATATAAATTTAGCGAGATTTAGAATGGAGATTCTAATGTGGAAAATACTTGATGATTATCCTCTTTATGAAATCAATCAATTCGGAGTAGTTAGAAATGTAAGAACTCATTACGTAATAAAACAAAGAATGAATCCTACGGGCTATTTGTATGTCGAACTACTAGAGGCAGGAAAAAATCATACTTGTTTAGTACACCGTTTAGTTGCTAAAACATTTATTCCAAATCCAGATAATTTACCTATTGTCAATCATATCGATGAATGTTGTGTTCATAATTCTGCAGACAATCTTGAGTGGGTCACGTATAAAGATAATTCAAACCATGGAACAAGAAATAAACGAATCATCAGAAATCGCCGAGATCCAGTAATTGCATATGATAAAGATGGAAATAAGGTTAATGTTTACGAATCAAAGCATGACGCTGCTCGTTCTATTGGGGTCACAGAAGCCGCTATAAGAAAATCTATTTCAGCTGGATATCAATGTAAAGGATTTTACTTTAAACTTGCTAACAAGAAAGATTGTTAAATTATTAATATATAAAGGTGGATAACATATGAATCTAGACTCAATTCTTGATGCACCTGATATTCTGATGGATTTTTTAGAATATCATTCTACTGTTCGTGGTCACTCAGACAAAACAGTCATGGCATATTATTCCGACCTTAAAATCCTATTTAGATTTATCAAAAAAAAGAGACATCTAATCGCAACGGGTATACCATTTGAGTCGATTGATATTACAGATATTGATATAGATTTTATTAAAACAATCAAATTAGAAGAATTATATAGATATCAATCATTCTCTCCCGAGAGTCAAAACACAAATAATGCTTTATCAGCTGCAAGCAGATGCCGTAGAACATCATCTGTAAAGTCATTTTATAATTATCTCACAACAAAACGACATCTATTGGATAAAAACATTTGCTTAGAACTAGAAATGCCCAAAAAGAAATCTTCTTTACCCAAGTATCTCGAATTAGAGGAATGTAATAGATTGTTATCTGTATGTGATGGTGCATTTAAATATCGTGACTACTGTATATTAATGTTGTTTTTATCGTGCGGACTGCGAATATCAGAATTAGTTTCCATCAACATTCAAGATGTCTTTGATGATCATATAAGAGTATTAGGTAAAGGAAATAAAGAAAGAATTGTTTTTTTTGGAGAAGTCTGTAAGGAAGCTATTGAAGAATATTTAGCAGTTCGAAATGTGGAAAAAGTCGCAGAATATGATAAAAATGCTCTATTTATCAGCCAAAAGAACTGTCGTTTTGGAGCGCGAGGAATAGAGCAAATGCTGGATAAGAAGCTGAAACTGGCCGGTCTCGATGCCAGCCGTTATTCTCCGCATAAGCTCCGGCATACCGCGGCAACACTGATGCTGAAAAACGGTGTTGATACACGCGCACTGCAGGAGGTTCTCGGCCACAGCAATCTGAATACAACACAGATTTATACTCATCTTGATAATGCAGCTCTTCGAGAGGCTGCGATGGCAAACCCCATCGGACACAAGCACCAGCAAAACTGAAAAAGATCCATTTTTCCTGCATGAGGATAGTTCAACACACGCTTTTGTTTAGAGATGCTGTCGGAAGCTGTCTTCCTGGCTCTGTCCTTTTCCTAATACGATGGAGATGGCTTGTCTTACGTTCTTGACCGGAATCAGCTGCAAACCGGGAATCTGTTCAGCATATTCACGGCCACCGGCCGGAATGATGCAGCGCTTGAATCCCAGCCGAGCAATCTCCGAAAGCCTCTGATTGAGTGCGCTAACCTGTCGCAGTTCACCGGAAAGACCGATTTCTCCGATTGCCGTGAGATCGTCTCCAACAGGTCTGTCAAGGTAGCTGGAGGCGAGACTCAGCAATGTGGCCATATCGGCAGCCGGCTCTTCCAGATATAAGCCACCTACGACATTAATATAGGTATCACAGTTTGCAACCGGTAATCCACCGCGCTTTTCGAGAACTGCCAGCAGCATCGCAGAGCGATTGTAGTCGATCCCGTTGCTTCTCCGGGATGCGTTGTTTTTCGGATTGGCAGTTACCAGAGCCTGAATCTCAGCCAGGATGGGACGGGTTCCTTCCATGACACAGGTGACACAGGTCCCGGAAGCATGTTCCGGCCTGCCGGACAGAAGCACTTCGGACGGATTATCAACGCAT
>CAZMXF010000355.1:0-3176 GCA_964570015.1 uncultured Oscillospiraceae bacterium
CTGCGTCGACTCCGGCTATATCGCCGCCACCGAGGCAGTCGAGTACATTAAGTAATCTCCGAGCGGCTCTGCCCGCTCTCCAAAAACAAGGCAAAGAGTCCCGGAAGGTCCCAAAAGGTGCCTTTCCGGGACTCTTTTCTGCTAAAACAGATCATCCTGATGTTGGACCCGGAAGCTGCGTGATGGCGTCGGGAGGCAAGCGAGCGGGATTGTTTTTTGTTGCCCATCCCGGATAACTCTGCTATAATCTGCTCATATTATCCAAGGTATCATTTTGCAGGTGAGCGATACATACGATGACAGGCACCACAATCGACAATCGGATTTTTTATAAGCGTCTCTGGACCCTTGCGCTACCCATCTCGTTCCAGAGTCTGATGCTGGCCATGGTAGCGGCCTTCGACGCCCTGATGCTGGGACGCGTCGCACAGGAAGAGATGACGGCGGTATCACTGGCGACGCAGATCCAGTTCGTGCAGAACATGTTCCTGATGTCCGGTACGGCGGCGGGAGGCATCCTCGGAGCGCAGTATTTCGGAAGAGGCGACAGGAAAACCATTGAGGAGCTCTTTAACCTCATGCTTCGCTTCTGCGGACTGATTTCCGTTCTGTTCTTCTTGGCCTGCGAGCTGATTCCGGGAGTCCTGATGCATGCCTTCACCCACGATCCGGTGCTGATCGGGCTCGGAAGCGCGTATTTAAGAATCGCCGGATGGTCCTATCTGCTGACCGGAATCTCACAGTGCTATCTGGCGGTGATGAAGTTCACCGACCATGTCTCCCCGGTTGCATGGATCAGCTCGTCCGCGGTGATTGCAAATATCGTCCTGAACGCCGTTTTCATTTTCGGTCTTCTCGGCCTTCCGCGCATGAACGCCCGCGGGGCAGCACTGGCCACTACCCTTTCCCGCGTGATTGAACTCGGACTGTGTATCGGAATTTCTGCCCGGGAAGGATATGTCCGTCCGGCATGGGACCGTTTCCTGAAGGGGCAGAAGCAGCTTCGGCAGGACTTCATCCGACAATGCCTGCCGTTGCTGGGAGCGTCGCTCTTCTGGGGCGTCGGCTTTACATCCTATACGGCCATCATGGGCCATATGGGGTCGGATGCCGCGGCGGGCAACGCGGTTGCCTCCGTGGTGCGTGATCTGGTCTGCTGTGCATGCAACGGCATCGGCAGCGCTGCCGGCATCATGGTGGGCAACGCCCTCGGCGCGGGCGAGCTGGAGCGAGGCAAGGCCTACGGCATCAAGCTCAAAAACATCTCCTGGGTCATCGGCTTTGTCTCCACAGCCCTGGTACTGGCGGTGACTCCGCTGGTTGTGCGGATGGTGATTCTGACCGATGAAGCCAAAAGCTATCTCACCGGGATGATGGTCATCATGGCGGTTTATATGATCGGCCGCTGCGTCAATACCGTCTCCATCAACGGTGTGCTGGACGGCGGCGGAGACACGGTCTTCGACCTCTACAGCCTGGCCGTGTGCATGTGGGGCATCGCGATCCCGCTGGCCCTGCTGGGCGCGTTCGTGTTTCACTGGCCGGTGCTGGCGGTCTATTCCTGCACCTGTCTGGACGAGGTGGGAAAGATCCCCTGGGTGATGATCCGGCTGCGAAAATACAAATGGGTTCGGGATCTGACCAGGGATATCGATGAATAATTACAGACCGGGAAACAGGGCCTTGTTGCTCTGTTTCCCGGTCTGACTGTTTTTGTGGCTAGCTTTACGCTTTGCAGGGAGTCTCGTTTTCAATATTGATGTGATGACCGCTGTAGTTGCCCTCGATCAGCTCCTTCTCATGCTTGGCGGCAGCGAGAATTTTGGAGAAGCTGATGCCGGTGTCATAGCCCATCTCGTTGAGCATCCAGACGGCATCCTCTGTGGCGAGGTTTCCGGAAGCACCGGGGGCGAAGGGGCATCCGCCTAAGCCCCCGAGAGTGGACTGAATTTCATCTGCGCCGGCTTCCATGGCCGTCAGGGTGTTGACCATACCGAGACCGCGGGTGTCGTGGAAGTGAACCGCCAGCTTCAGACTCGGATAGGCAGCCTTCACGGCGCTGATAACGGCTTTGACCTGGGCGGGATCGGCAATGCCGATGGTGTCACAGAGGCAGACCTGCGTCATGCCTGCGTCAACGTAGTCCTTCAGGAAGGCAACGACCGTAGCGGGATCCTCGTACTTGCCCTCAAAGGGGCAGCCGAAGGTGGTGGCAAGATCCACAATGACGTCCAGATCGGGGTAGGTGGCCCGGATCTCCTTGTAGGCGTCCAGGGACTGCTCGTGGCTACGGTTGATGTTGGCCTTGTTGTGACTGGCGCTGAGGGAGACCACATAGCAGACCTTGCGCAGACCCAGCTCATAGGCGTTGGCCGCACCGCGCAGGTTCGGGACCAGGGCGAACAGGTCCGCGTCCGGGTGCCGTGCGAGAACCGCCCTGGTGACATCAGCGGCGTCTGCCATCTGGGGGATGGCCTTGGGGCTGACAAAGGAGGTGAACTCCATGTGCTTCACACCGGAAGCCAGCAGTTCCTCGATGATCTCAATTTTCTGCTCCGTGGGGATCTGGGCACACTTGATGCTCTGGAATCCGTCGCGGGGACCGACTTCACAAATCTGAATGGTTTTAGACATGCTTTTTCTCCTCTCCGGTACTGATCAGATGGCGCCTTTTTCTTTGAGCTCTGCAAGCTTGGCCTCGTCGTAACCGAGGAGCTCACCGTAAACGCTGGCATTGTCTTCGCCCAGCAGCGGAGCCGGCTTGCGCGGGCAGGCTTTGGTGCGTGTCAGCTTCTGCGCGGTGGCAGTAACCTGCAGCTTTCCGATGCCCGGCTGGTCGATCTCCGGGAACATTCCGCGGGCACCCGCGATCTGCGGATCGACGACCATGCGGTCGATGGTATTGACGGCGCTGGCGGGGCAGCCTGCGTCATTGAGCAGCTTGTCTACTTCGTCGATGGTGTGCTGTATGGTCCAGGCAGAGACGATCTCACGCAGCGGCTCGTGGTTGGCGACGCGGTCGCGGACTTCGAGGAAGCGAGGATCTTCCTTGAGTTCGGGCTGGCCCATGACGTCGCAGAGAATGCTGAAGAGCTTGTTGTTGCCGGCGGCGATGATGGCACTGCCGTCCTTGGTGGGGAAGGAGTCGTAGGGATAGGTGGACTCGTAGCGGTTGC
>CAZMXF010000356.1:0-1219 GCA_964570015.1 uncultured Oscillospiraceae bacterium
GCTATTTCTTCTTCCCGGATTATGACGGGAACCAGCTGACGGAGATTTTCCGCATCCAGTGCAAGAAGAACAGCTATACTCTGACACCTGAAGCGGACGAAGCAGCGCTGAAGATGTTTACCAGGCTTTATGAGGAGCGGGATGAAAACTTCGGCAACGGGCGCGATGTACGTAACTGCTTCGAGGACATGGTGGTGAGACAGTCCAACCGTGTCGCCGCGATGGAAAGCCCGAGCAAAGATGACCTGATCACGGTTCTGCCGGAGGATCTGGTCGATCCGGACGAAGAACAGGTCTGAGGCAATCCGGAAGTTCTGATCCGGATAGGATATTATGTAAACTTTTGCGGAGTTATCCGAAGGAGATGAAGTCATGTCGATCACAAACGCCGTTGTCGCGGGGATTATCTACGCGCTGACAGAGCTGCTTGCGCTCTCCGGCACCGGACATCTGGCTGTTGTGAACACGCTGTTTGACCTGCATCTCACGGAACTCCATCTGCTGTTCAAGGCTTTTACGGAGCTTGCGGTGATGATCGCGCTGATTCTGGCCTATCGGAAGGATATCGCCGACATGATCCGTGACACGGCGGGGCTGACCGGTTTTTCCCGGCGGCCGCCGGTGAAGGGACAGCGCTATCCCGAAGCGAGGCTCCTGTTCATGCTGGTGATGGCGACACTTCCGCTTTTGATTATGCTTCCGTTTCGGAAGAACTATTTCAGCCTCTGGAACAGCACCTCCTTCGTGGGTGTGATGTTTATCCTGAATGGTGCAGTCCTCTATGTGTGTGAGAGAATGCTCCCCGGAAAAAAGGGACTCGGAAGGATGCAGATCCCGGATGCACTGATTATCGGCATCTGCCAGGCGGTCGCGATTATCCCGGGCCTCTCCCGTCTGGCGCTGACTGTCACTGCCGGAGAGGCGGAGGGCTTCCAAAAGCCGTACTGCATCCGCTTCGGGATGCTGCTGGCCATCCCCGCGCTGTTCGGGTCATTTATCCTGAGCCTGGCGGACGCGGCCATCGCCGGGATTGACACTGAATTCATGACCGCTTACCTGGCCGGAGCGGGCGCCGCCCTGGTCACGGCCTTTTTCACGGTGTATGGATTCCGCCGTCTGGTACGTCGCCGCGGCTATGGCGGACTGGCCTATTACAGTTGGGTAATCGGTGTGCTCACCATCATCCTCACACTGATTTTCTGATCCTTCAGACTTTACG
>CAZMXF010000356.1:1319-3175 GCA_964570015.1 uncultured Oscillospiraceae bacterium
CAGAGTCTGCCCGAAACGGGCCCGGCCTACGGCAGCAATATCATCGGCGGTGTGATCTTTCTGGTCCTGGCGATCTGTTCCACGATCAGTTACTTCAACACCGAAGGCAGCTTTGTAAACTTTTTCTCCACATGGCTGAGAGGCCTGCTGGGCTGGGGCTTCTATCTGGCAGCCCCGGCTTTCGCCGTCTCGGCGATTATGCTGTTCACCTGCGGAGACCGGCCCATCGCTACGAGAGTGTTTGCAACGGTGATGCTGCCCGTACTGCTGGCGGCACTGTCAGCGCTGATGCTGGGGCCGGAAATCCGTGAAGGCACGCCGATCAGCGATGCGGTAAACGATCTGTTCGACCTTGGAAACGTGATGAAGTCGGGCGGCGTGATCGGGGGCCTGATTGCCCATGTGATGAACAAAGCGCTCAGCATGTACGGGACCCTGCCGCTGCTGGTACTGGGTTTTCTATATTGCTTCGTAGTCTGCTGCTGGGGCAGCTTCCGCGGTCTGGTCGCGGTGATCACCCGCTCCCACAACGCGTATGTCCGCTATGAGCAGGAGCATCAGAAGCTCGAACAGAAGGCGGCAGCCCGCGGTATCGCGAATCTCCGCACGCCGACAAGGCGGCAGCCGACCAAGATCGTTCAGGGAACCCGCCAGGGAATGTTCAACGTCGATATTCCGCTGGGAGACGAGGACGACTCCCTTACCGTGAATGCCGCGGCCGGAAAGGTGAAAAAGACGGCTGCCCTGCGTCCCGCACGCAAAACGACAAAGACCGAGATTATCCGTGATCTCTCTCTGGAGGAGGAAGACTACCTGACTCCTCCGCTGTCTGCACCGCTCTCCTCACAGGGTTCCGTGCTCTCCGAGGTGGAGGCAATGATGCAGACTCCGCTTCATCCCGAGAAGACTCCGGCCGCACATCCGGTAACTGAGCAGGCGGCTCCGAAAGAACCGAAGACCGTCACTCCGCAGCCGAAGCGCAGTGCTTCCAGAGCGGCAAAACCGGAACCTGCCAGGGTGGAGACGGTTAAGCGGGATGAGATATCTGAAGCACGCCAGAAGATCGAAGAAGAGATCGCCGGCAGCAGTGCCGATATGGGCGATTATGAATTCCCGCCCCTTACGCTCCTGCGGGCCAGCAGCGGCGTAGCGGCCGATGCCACCGACGAAGTCAACCTCAACCGTCTGCGGCTGGAAGAAGCGATCCAGAGCTTCGGAATCAGCGCCCAAGTGGTAGGTGTGATTCGCGGACCTACGGTAACGCGCTATGACATCGAGCTGGACCGCGGCGTAAAGCTGGCCCGGGTCACGAATCTTGCAGGTGACCTTGCCCTTTCCCTCGGCGTGGTGAACGTTCGTATCGCACCGATACCGGACAAGATCTCCACTGTGGGCATCGAAGTCCCGAACAAGACAGTGAGTACGGTTTTCCTTCGGGATATCCTGGACTCTGCGAATTTCTCCGGAGCCAAGTCGAAGCTGAGCTTTGCACTGGGCAAAGACATCGGCGGCAACTGTATCGTCGGAAACATCTCAAAATTGCCGCATCTGCTGATCGCCGGTACCACCGGTTCCGGTAAATCGGTCTGCATGAACTCGCTGATCCTGAGCCTCCTCTATAAAGCGCGGCCGGACGAAGTGAAGCTCATCATGATCGACCCGAAGATGGTCGAACTCGGAATCTACAATGGTATTCCGCATCTCTACGTCCCTGTCGTCACCGACCCGAAGAAGGCGGCCGGCGCCCTGCAGTGGTCCGTCGTGGAGATGCTCAAGCGCTACCGCGCCTTTTCCGAAATCGGCGTGAGAGACCTCGACGCTTACAACCGGATTCAGAAGGAACAGAACGGGGAGAC
>CAZMXF010000357.1:0-3169 GCA_964570015.1 uncultured Oscillospiraceae bacterium
TCCAGGCCGAGGAAGCGGTGCACCTTGCCCATCCACTCGCTGTCACGGCGGGCCAGATAGTCGTTCACGGTAACGATGTGGACTCCCTCGCCCGCCAGCGCATTCAGATAGGCCGGGAGGACCGCCACCAGGGTCTTGCCTTCACCGGTCTTCATCTCTGCGATACGCCCCTGGTGGAGCACGATGCCGCCGATGATCTGGACCGGGAAGGGCTTCATTCCCAGAACACGCCAGGCCGCTTCCCGCGCCGTGGCGAATGCATCCGGGAGAATATCATCCAGCGTCTCGCCTTCCGCGAGACGGGCCTTGAGTTCTTCGGTTTTATGACGCAGCTGCTCGTCAGAGAGCCTGCCGTATTCTTCTTCTTTTGCCTCGACCGCTTTCGCGATGGGCATAATCCGTTTCAGTTCTCTGTCGGAATAGCTTCCGAACAGTTTCGAAAATAATCCCATAGGAGCCTCCGGTTGATGAAATTGATGCGGTCCGGACCGCATACCCATACAAATATACAGTATATCCTAAACTTACGAAGAAAACAAGCACGAATTTGTAACTTGTTCCTTTTCCGCTCTTGTGGTAAAATAGTTAGCTGATTATGCTGCTATTGATATGCTCTCTGAGCCGGAACGCCGGTTTTGAGGCAGAGACGCAGCAGGACGGAGGACGCTCATGAACAGAATCGGTTTCGACAACGAAAAGTACGTGAAGCTTCAGTCCCAGAATATCCGGGATCGGATTTCCCAGTTCGGCGGCAAGCTGTATCTGGAATTCGGCGGCAAGCTCTTCGACGACTATCATGCCGCCAGGGTTCTGCCTGGTTTCGAACCCGACAGCAAGGTAAAGATGCTGCTGGAGATGAAGGACGACGCGGAGATCGTGATTGTGCTCTCGGCGGACGACATCGAGCGCTCCAAGCGCCGCGGAGATCTCGGGATCACCTATGATGAGGACACGCTCCGTCTGATTGACGCCTTCCGCGGCATCGGTCTCTACATCGGCAGCGTCGTCATCACGCACTATCGTGAGCAGAACGCCGCTGAAAAGTTCATCAAACGTCTGGAGATGCTTGGCATTCGCGTCTTCCGGCACTATATCATCCCGGACTACCCGTCCAACATTCCTCTGATCGTATCGGAAGAAGGATTCGGCCGGAACGAATACATCGAGACCACACGCGGCCTCGTTGTCGTCACGGCCCCAGGCCCGGGCAGCGGTAAAATGGCCACCTGCCTGAGCCAGCTCTATCATGAGCATCAGCGCGGAATCACCGCAGGCTATGCGAAGTTCGAGACCTTCCCGATCTGGAATTTGCCGCTCAAGCATCCGGTGAACCTGGCCTATGAGGCGGCCACCGCCGATCTGGACGACGTAAACATGATTGATCCCTTCCATCTGGATGCCTACGGCAAGACTACGGTGAATTACAACCGCGACGTGGAAATCTTCCCGGTGCTGGAGGCCATGTTCAAGCAGATTTACGGCGAAAGCCCGTACAAAAGCCCTACCGACATGGGCGTCAACATGGCCGGCTTCTGCATCTTCGACGATGAGGCCTGCTGTGAAGCCTCCAGACAGGAGATTATCCGCCGCTGGTACGCGGCCGCCTGTGCCGTGCGCGAGGGTCTTTCCGACGGTGCAGAGCAGCGGAAGATTGAGCTGATTCTCAATTCCATGGGTGCCGGCCAGAAAGATCGGCCGGTAGTTGCCGCGGCGCTGCAGCGCGCCGAGGAGACGGAAGGTCCCGCCGTGGCCATCGAGCTTCCGGACGGGCGCATCATCACCGGCAAGACCACCGCACTGCTTGGGGCAGCTTCCGCATGCCTCATGAACGCACTGAAAGCCCTGGCCGGGATCGATAAAAAGCTCCAGATCATCACCCCGAGCATCATCGAGCAGATCCAGCATCTGAAGGTCGAGCATCTCGGGAACCACAATCCACGGATGCACACGGACGAGCTGCTGATCACCCTTGCGATCTGCGCCGTGACCAATCCCATCGCGGGCCGGGCCATCGAGGAGCTCACTTCTCTGCGCGGCTGTGAGGCGCATTCCAGCGTTATTCTCTCCCACGTGGACATTGATCTGTTCAAGAAAATCGGAGTTAACATGACCTTTGAGCCCCGCTACCAGGTAAAAAAACTATATCACAAGTGAGAAACAACATGCAAAACGACAACAAATCTGGCCACATCAAGCACGTTGATATCGAGATGGACACCCATGACCGGGCTGTCCGTCGCAATGCCGGCAGCCACACCCGGAGTTCTTCCAAGTCCTCCAGCGCGCCGCTCTGGCTCATCTGCATCCTCATCTTTGTGGGGATTGTGGGCTTCTTTCTGATCCGCCTCCCGTCAAAGCTGAAGCCTGCCGAAAATGCACAGGTGGAAGTCACCGCTCCCGAGCCCGAAGTAACGGAAGAGATCGTTCCCGAGCCGACGCCAGAAGCCGCCGCTCCCGCGGACAGCAGCCTGCTGATCGTGGAAGGTACAGAAGAACCCGAGACGGAATCCGGCAGTGCAGAACTCGTGCTGACACCGGAAGCCCCTACCCCCACCCCGACCCCAGGCGTCCATGTCCACAGCTTTGTCAAGGGGACCTGCTCCGTCTGCGGTGCAAAGCCGGAGTTTCTGACAGACTGGCTTCCGGATGAATTCTATCAGGAGTCGAATCACGCCGGCACCGTGACCGCGGTGGAATATGATACCAAAGCCTTTGCTGCCTATGATCTGCTCACCTATCACAAGCGCATGAACGTCTACCTCCCCTACGGCTATGATGAGACCAAACCATACAATGTTCTGGTCCTGATCCACGGTCAGGGAGATAACGAAGACGACTGGCTGGTGGATACTCACGAGAGCGGCGGGCACGCGATGTGCGGCAGGGTCATTCTGGACAACATCTTTGAAAAAGGACTTGCCGAACCCTGTATCGTCGTCACGCCGGTAACGGAAACCAAACATGTTCAGGGCCTCACCGCTGGGATCGTCCAGATGCAGGATGAGTTGCGCGAGACCATTCTCCCCTATATTGTCGAGCATTACAGCACTTATGCCAGGGATAGCAGTGTGGGCGGCCTGCAGGCTGCCAGAAGTCACTTTGGTCTCGGCGGTCTGTCAAACGGCGCTCTCTTCACCTATGAAGGCGGAATGCGGCATGACTTTGACCT
>CAZMXF010000358.1:0-3164 GCA_964570015.1 uncultured Oscillospiraceae bacterium
CGGACATCAGAAGGAGTATTTTGAGGACCTATTCCGTGAATGTAAGGAATACTGCGTAGAGCATAATCTGATCAGGCTGGTCAGCGCAGGGGGAGCGGGCGGATTTAATATCGCTGCGGTGGCAAGAGCGGAAGTCGACGCTCCGGACAGCATGGAGATCCCCATTGGATCGAACCGGACAAAATACAACGACTGGTTCTATCAGCGTCAGGGTGCTGAAGCGCCATGGTGCGCTATATTCGTCAGCTGGTGTGCCGACCAGTGTGGTCTGATCAGTTCAGGCCTGTACCGCAAGGATGCCGGTGTGACAACCACATTCTCATATATGACGGAAGAGAACGGCTTTGCAGCTTATACCTGGAGGGAAGTCAAGCAGCTTGGAGGAGGCGCATATTCTGCGGTTCCCGGTGATCTCTTCTTCTTTGAAGGAATGGGTCACATCGGAATTGTGACCAATGTAACAGAGACGGATATTGAGGTTACCCACGGCAACAGCTCAGAAAACAATGTTATGGCTACGCTGATGTCGTCAGACGGGTATATGAGCAAAGGGACCATCGTTCATGTCGAATATGCGAGTGATGAACGGGCCATATTCTATTTCCTTACTGAGCACATGGGCATGGCGGCCTCTTCCGCCTGCGGCGTCATAGCAAATATTGAGCACGAATCCAACTTCAATCCAAACGCGTTGGGTGATGGAGGCACATCCTACGGGATCTGCCAGTGGCACAATCCAAGCCGGTGGGATCAGCTGATCGCTTTTTGCGATGCAAACGGATACGACTGGGAGACGATGGACGGTCAGCTCTATTATCTGGAATATGAAATAACCCAAGGCTGTGAGGCTGAAACTGGCATCTATGCTGTCCTGATGTCGCAGCCTGAAACTGGCCAGGGAGCTTACCAGGCAGGGTATGAGTGGTGTGTTCGTTTTGAACGGCCGGACGCAGCATCATCCAAAGGCTTAAGTCGTGGCGAGTCTGCCAGAGACAAATGGTACCCGTTGTATGTCGGTCTGGTTAAATAATGGCATTTTGATAGAAGTCAGGAAAGGAATTACAGACACATATGAGAACCATCAAGAAACTATTGAAGTGGACAATTGCGGCTGCAGCAGTGCTGGTGCTGACGGTTAAGCCAGGCTGGGCGGACAGTTTTACAATGGCAAATATCGCCATGGCAGAATACTGGAACGGAGAAAGGGAAGAGCCTATTGGATCTGATGCCATCAAATATAACGAATGGTTTTTTGGATACCCGGTACATAGCACAGACGATCTGCAATACGAATGGAATACGGCCTTTGTCTCATGGTGTGCCGATCAGCTCGGATATATCAGCCGCGACTGCTTCCCTAGGACGAATGACCCGTCAGAAATGTTTCAATGGTTCGCCCAAAGGGGATATCAGCCCTACTCCGGTGATTTCGTCATGAATTCTGACGGATCTTTGAATGTGAAAGCAGGAGATATAGCGTTTATTTCTCCAGAGGGAAGCAGCAGTCTCAGAACAGGAATTGTCACAAGTGCTGATGCGCTTTCAGTGACCTGCGCGGTAGGGGATATGGATGGAAGTATCGAGCTGATACAGATTGATAACATAGATCCTCCGATGGATGTCGTCTATTATCCTGTGATTCCAGCAGAATCGGACAACTACTATGAGATCGTAGAATTTCTGAGCAGCAAGATGAACCTGAATCCGGCAGCAGTTTGCGGGATTGTCGCCAATATTATATACGAATCAAACGGGATGCCTAATGCCCTTGGAGATAACGGTACTTCATACGGCTTATGCCAATGGCATCAAAACCGGTGGCAGGATCTGATCAACTACTGTAATGCTGCCGGGTATGACTGGGAAAGTCTGGAAGGGCAGCTGATGTTCCTATGGTATGAACTGGATAACACATTTTCGGACCTGAAGAATGTGCTTATTTCATGCCCGACGTCTCCGGATGGCGCATATCAGGCAGGATACTGTTTCTGCTTAAAATATGAAGCGCCGGAAGATCTTTCAACGAAGGCGGAGATACGGGGAAGCGAAGCAATGTGCAACATATTCCCTTATTGGTACGGATGAGAAATGATTGCGAACCAAATGCGCTTTGGAGGCAAAAAATTGAAAAGGGGACCGCAGACAGAAGAAAATAAAGCAGAAGCAGACGTGTCCCGTTTCCGGATGCAGATTCGCGCTGGACTGATTGGCATACTGATAATCAGCGTATACCTTACAGGACTAATAGATTCCGTGCTCTTTTTCTCCGCAGGGGGGATTCAGCCGGGAACAGTCGTACGATCCTTCTTTTCTGCGAAAGCAACGGTTATTCTGTTTCCGCTTATTCTGTTTCTTCTGTCAGCGGTTGCAGTAACCGCAATTCACAGAACCTGGGAAGAATCACTCCGTGAAGACAGGCTGGCACGGGGATTCCTGCATTCAAAGGACGGCTCACCCTATGGTGACGCTCACTTTGAGCAGCCATGGGAATTCGTCGATGCAGCCCAGATCCGCCCGGTTGAAAAGTGCAAAGGTAAAATTCTTGGACAGCTTGATGAGGCAGGGCGCCAATGCATTGACTTTAATCCGTATGAAGGGCGAATTAACAGCCACATGATAGCCATCGGGCGCTCCGGCGGAGGTAAGACATTTACATTCGTAAAAACCTTCATGATGCAGGCGATGAAAGAGAAGCACAGCCTTTTCATAGCAGATCCGAAAGGAGATCTGTTCCGTGAAACCTCCTCGTATTTCCGGGACAATGGCTATGTCGTGCGGAAGCTGGATTTGAAAAACCTTGAAAAATCAGACGGATGGCATTGCCTGGGTTCGCTGCACGGGGCGAATCTCATTACAAACGTACAAGTATTCTCCAGCACTGTTATGGCAAACATCTCCGAGCGTGACGATGTTTACTCCCGTGCCGGCGGCTCTCTTCTGAGCGCCTTGATTCTGAGAGTTCTCCAGGGAAGAGAGTATCCTCCGGAAAAGAAAACGATCAAGACGGTGCACGAGCTGCTTCAGAACCCTGGGGGAATTGATTTTCTGGACACGCTCCTCAGCAGCGAACATGTCACATCGTCAGAAGAGGCCTGTACCCGGTTCTATATGGATTTTAAACGGGCATCGGGGAATCTGGCAGGGAATATCATAACCCATCTTGC
>CAZMXF010000359.1:0-3155 GCA_964570015.1 uncultured Oscillospiraceae bacterium
TTATCGCCAATGTCATTCTTCGCGGAATCCCCGCGGTCGGAGGCTTCCGCTGGTATATGGAATTCAGCCAGTATGCCAACGTCTGGGCAATGCTGATTGCCGCCGCAGGTATTGCCGTGCAGTGCACGAACCTGCGTGTGGAAGCAGTGGATTCCATCATGAAAAAGATTCCCGGAGGGGAAAAGATCTCCAAGGTGATCATCGATGTGGCGCTGATCCTGTTCTATATTTCCGTGTTTGTCAGCGGAAAGACCTTTGCCAAAAAGTCCATGATCATCAAGATTTCCACCATGCCATCCTTTAAGATGGGACAGGTGTACCAGATTTTCCCATGGGCGGCAGCGCTTTGTATCGTGGCCGGCCTGGTGCATCTTTTGATTACACTGCTTGAGAAAGAAGAATACCTCGAGGAGGTGAAGGAATCATGAGTATGATCGCGTGGCTTCTGATCAGCTTTGCGGTCCTGATGTTCCTCGGCGTCCCTATCGGCATTTCGCTGGGATTGTCTGCTGTCGGCGGCATGCTCTTCATTAACAACAGTACCGACCTGATGACCATCACCAAGCGTATGTTCGAGGGTATGAACAGCTGGGCTCTGCTGGCGATTCCTCTCTATACCTTCGCGGGTTATACGATGTCCAAGGGCGGCATTTCTTCACGCCTGATGGACTTCTGCTACGCCATTGTGGGTCACATCTACGGCGGCCTTGCGCACGTGAACGTCCTGGCCTCCATGATCTTCGCCGGAATCTCCGGCTCTGCGGTCGCGGATACCGCGGGCGTCTCCGGCATGTTCATGCCCACGATGCTGAAGAAGGGCTATTCCAAACAGCTGACCGTCACGGTCACGGGTGTCTCCTCCACGGTCGGCATCATCATCCCGCCGTCCATCCCGATGGTGGTCATCGCCGGTATCTGCTCCATTTCCACCGGCAAGATGTTCCTCGGCGGCATTATCCCCGGTATTCTCATCGGTGTCTCCCAGATGCTGATCTCCTACATCTTCGCCAAGAAGGAAAAGGTTCAGCCGGAACCCGGCCACTTCCAGATGAGCGAAGTCTGGCGTACCTTCAAGGGAAGCTGGCCTGCCCTGCTGATGCCGGTCATCATCATCGGCACCATCACCGCCGGTATCGTCTCCCCGACGGAAGCGGGCGCCATCGCCGTTGTCTACGGCCTGATCTGCGGCGGCATCGTCTACCGTGAACTCAAGTGGGCGGACCTGAAGTTCTGCTTCACCGAAACCGTCCGTGTCTCCGCGCGTATCTTCGTCGTCATCGGCTGTGCCAAGCTCTACACCATCATGCTCACCACGGCCGGCTTCGACAAGTGGCTCACCGGAGCCATGCTGGGCGTCAGCACCAACCCCACGGTTATCCTGCTGATGATCCTGCTGCTGTTCTTCATCGTGACGATGTTCATGGAATCCATCGCCGCGCTGACTCTGTTCATGCCCATCATCTTCCCGATTGCCATGTCCGTCGGCATCGATCCCATTGTGCTGGGTGTTCTGGTCACGGTCATGATCGGTGTCGGTCTGGTGACGCCGCCGGTCGGCATGTGCATCTATGTCGCCTGCGACATCATGAAAATCACGGTCGGCAGCACGCTCAAGTACCTGCTGTGGTACATTCTGGGTACCTTTGTGGTTATCGGCATCCTGATCGCCTTCCCACAGCTGATCACGGCGCTGGGCGCGTTTGTGTGATTCTGTGTCGAAAGACGACAGACAGGATCTGTTTTTCGGCGACCCGTCTGAAACTGATACAGGCTTTTCGCATCAGGGCAGCAACGAAACGCTGCCCTGATGTTTTATACTGAGAGATCCGTACTTGCCGGGATAAAATATTTGGTAGGACGGTCTTGCCAAAGCAGGGAAAAGTGACTATAATTAAAATTGAAAAAGAGCAGACATAATTGTGGAAACCAACAGAAGACAGCGGAAAGGAAGCCGGAGAATGGGGACAATCATCTGCCTCGGAGACAGTCTGACCTATGGATACGGCGTGCGCAGAGCACAGTGCTGGACAGAACTGGCTGCCGAAATGAGCGGCTGGAACGTGGTGAACCGCGGAATCTGCGGCGACACGACGGGCGGGATGCTGGTGCGGCTGCGTGAGATCCTCCGCGAGGAGATCGGGGAACGAAATGAGCGCTGCTTTCTGTTGATGGGCGGCTGCAATGACATTTTCTTCTCCGGAAGCAGTACGGGAGCCAGAGAGAACATGGCGGCAATGGCACACCAGCTCTTCGCAGAGGGAGAGATGCCGCTGATTGCCATCGGGCCGGGGATTGCGGACGGAAGCTACCCATCGATGTGGTCCGACCTGGTGGACTTCTCGGAAGCCGGAAAGCTTATCCGGGAATACTATGAATGGCTGGAGCGGTTCTGCAGCAGCTTTGGCGTCCGGATGATCGACTTCCGGGGAGATTTCCGCGACCGGGAGGGAAATATCCGAACAGAGCTTTATCTGGACGGGCTGCACCTCAACCCGGAAGGCCACTGCGTGATGGCCGAGAGAGTGGCAAAGGTACTCGGAGTAATGGATCGGGAGACGATGAATCCGTGATTGATGTAAATCGCGGACGGAACGATAGTTGAGGGGAGAAAGACATGCAATTTGAAAAGATCCAGAACAACGGACCGAAGGTTCCGGAGCTTGTCATGGACAGCCTTTTGAAAGCAATGGAAGCCGGTACCATCCGAGTGGGGGAGGAGCTTCCCCCGGAACGTGACCTGGCGGAAGCACTTGGGATCTCCCGCAACTCCCTGCGCGAGTGTCTCTCTATTATGAGCTTTATGGGAATTGTGGAAAACCGCGGGAACCGCAAGATCCTGGTCAAGAATGCGGACCGTTTCCGGAAGGCGAGATCCCTGATTGAGCTTTCGTATTCACAGGATACGTTTGAAGACTTTATGGAATTCCGACGGACGAATGAGAGGGAAATTGCCCGCCTCGCCTGTATCCGTGCGACAGAAGAAGATCTGGATCGCTTGCGGAACTCTGTGGAGCGGCTGGAAGCAGACGCGACGGACTTTGAAGCGGACGTTGATTTCCATGTGAATCTGGCCTATGCCAGTCATAACACGATTTTTGCTGCGATGCTGAACTATGTCAACAGCCTGATCCTGGAGCTACGCATGCGCTTCTTCG
>CAZMXF010000360.1:0-3153 GCA_964570015.1 uncultured Oscillospiraceae bacterium
ATACCACACTTTTCTTTTTTTGCAATACCCGAAATATAAATTTTTTGTTACGTTAAAGAGTCAGGGGAGGGAGTTCGGTCCCGTGGCCGAGACCCTTCGGGACGATCAGGTTCAGTGCCTTCGGGAGCAGTTTCATGCTGACGGACTTTGCCCGGAGCCCCTCGCCGTCCAGGTTGATCACATCCTCCCGGTCAAATTCAATGAAGAGCTCTGTGTCTCTCAGATGTGTGATGAACTGAGGAAAGTCGTCCGCGTGACCGGCGGCATACTTTCCTACGCAGCGAGCAAAGGTAAAAAGAGAAACCTTCTTTACAATAAAGATATCCAGCAGTCCGTCGTCCAGCATGGCGGTGGGAGAGGGGTTGAAGCCGCCGCCGTAATAGCGGCCGTTGCAGGCGCAGATCAGCGAGTACTTCTCGTGGGAATCATAATCGCCGCAGCGAACATGCATCCCGGTTGCGATGCCCTTGATGGCATTCACGGCTGCGGAGATTACATAGCCGCCGGCTCCGCCGATCAACGGCAGAGAAGAATAGCGGTGGACTTCTATACCGATACGGGCGTCGATCCCGACAGAGCAGATGTTGGCACTGTAGCTGCCGTTGCAGGAGATCAGGTCGATCTTACGCACCTCGCCGTCGAGCACTGCGTCCAGATCCCGGAAGAGAGCGGCGTCTGCCCCGAACATCCGGCAGAAGTCATTTCCGGTTCCCGCCGGGAAAGGACAGACGGCGACATTCGGCAGAAGTGCAGCACCGCAGACACACTCGTTGAAGGTCCCGTCTCCGCCGCAGGCATAGACCCGGAGAGGTTCTCCGGAGGCAGCCTCCAGGCGGATTTTTTCGGTGGCATCGCGGGGGGCTTTGGTGACATAGAGCTCCCAGGGATCTGTACGATGGTGAAAGGCCCGCTGTACGCGCCCGCGGAGATCCTCAGAGGCGTCCCGGCCTCCGGCGATGGGATTGACGATGAACAAATGCTTCATGATCCTGTCCCGTCCTGTAACAATCTTAATGAACTGCAGGGATATCCGATCCGGTTATTAAGCAGCTGTTATTTATAGTACATGAAGAGATCACACTTGATCATACCGTTATAGAGCTTGCGCTTTTTATCTGCGGTTCTGCCGAAACAGCGCTCAAACTCGGTGTGAGAGGAAAGAACATACAGCGACCAGTTCTCCAAACCGGACACCGCGGCGCCGAATCCCTGATACAGTTCTTCGGCCTGCTTCCGGTCAAGAAGGCGCTCGCCGTAGGGCGGGTTCGTAACGATGACACCCCGTTCCGTCTGACGGGAAAAATGACATGCATCCGCGACAGAGAACTCGATGAGATGGTCGACACCGGCCCGGACCGCGTTGTCCCGGGCAATCTGAATGGCCCGGGGCTCGATGTCAGAGGCGAAAATCCGATATTCACCCGAATACTCCGCGGCGATAGCGGCAGCTCTTGCCTGCTGCCAGAGAGCGGGATCGAAAAAGGCCCAGTCCTCCGCGGCAAAGCTGCGATAGAGTCCCGGTGCACGGTTCAGCGCGGCGAGCGCCGCTTCAATGGCGATGGTCCCGCTGCCGCAGAAGGGATCACAGAAGTCCCCCTTCCCGCGATAGCGGGCGAGCTTTACCATGGCGGCAGCCAGCGTCTCACGCAGCGCAGCATCCGTGTGGGCCGGGCGGTAGCCGCGCTTGTGCAGCGCAGTTCCGGAGGTGTCGAGATAGAGCGAAGCAAGGTCTTTCCGAAGCGAGAAACGGATCTTATACTCCGCACCGCTCTCCGGGAAATGATCCTGATGGTAACGGGCTTTCATACGCTCCACGACAGCCTTCTTGATGATACGCTGACAGTCCGGGACGGAGAAAAGCGCGGAATCCAGACTGTAGCCTGTAACGGGGAAAGCTGCATCCCGGGGCAGAATGTTCTCCCAGGGAAGCGCGCGGGTGCCTTCAAACAGCGCGTCAAAGCTCTTTGCGGGAAAAGACCCGATCTCCATAAGAACTCTTTCTCCGCAGCGCAGAGAAAGATTGACCGCGGCGCAGTCGGCGAGACTGCCGGAAAAAAGCACGCGCCCATCTTCGGCGCGAACTTCCCGGATGTTCATCCTCCGCAGCTCATCCGCAACGAGCCCCTCCACGCCGAAGAGGCAGGGGACACAAAACTGAAACTGATACTCGTCCATCGTGAAATCTCGATTCTAAATTAATATAGCACATGTTGTGTATAACAGGTAAAGCTTAACACAAGCAATGCTGAAATTGTAAAGATTTTTTAAATAAACTATTGATTTTTTTTGATGATTGCGTTATAGTACACCGTGTATTGAGGGTGGGAACGTTTCCACCCGTACAGGAAGGGTTCCCGCAATGGCAATTCCACGTGAGACATTTCTTGAGATTCTGAAGGATTCCTACAGCGCGTACTACTCGATTCACGAACATCCGGCCGGGCCGGAGGCGGATCTGCCCCTTGCGTTCCGCGCCGACTACGCTTCCAGAGATGAGCGCTACTGGCTGACGAAAAGCGTGAAGATGTGGGGGAACGAGAAGAACGAATACTGTTATGTCTTTGCGGCGGATTCCTTTTCTCCCGAACTGGCGGAGCGCTGCATGGACTGGGCGTGGCAGGACGGGATTCCGCGGGTGAAGCCGCACAGCGAGCACCAGTGTACGAATGTCAAGGTGGTCTTTATCACGGATTCGATGAGCGAAGAGACCGCAAAAACGATCCGGAAAAAGAGCCTGACAAAGAATTACAAGTTCGGGCTTCATGGGTACAGCAATCTGCTGACCGGCATCACGGATCTCGGGACGGAGAAGACGGTCACCAACCGGGAAGGCCACGAACTGGTCCCTTATTTCAAGAAGCTATTTGCCGCGAGAGCGTAAGCGATTCCCATTGCTCAGACGGCATTTAGTGATAAAAACTATATTTTTCATCTAAGGAGTGAAAAGTGTGAGCGCATTACTTATCCTCATCGTCGCGGTTGTACTGCTTGCTCTCGGCTACGTGTTCTACGGCAGCTGGCTGGCAAAGCAGTGGGGCGTAGATCCCAACCGTGAAACCCCGGCCCACACCAGCTACGACGGCAAGGACTTCGTTCCTGCCAACCCGGCTGTCCTGATGGGTCACCATTTCTCCTCCATCGCCGGCGCAGGCC
>CAZMXF010000361.1:0-3151 GCA_964570015.1 uncultured Oscillospiraceae bacterium
GTAACCGGGATCGGCTCCCGGTGGATCAGGAGGCTTTTGTTCATCATATAGTCAACGATGACATCCAGGTTTTCATCGTTGCATGCGATGTGCAGCTGTTCCAGAGTGACAGGCAGGTTCAGGGCATCCAGAAACACCATTACGGTATTCAGTTCATCCTGAGGTGCATTCTCAAGAATCAGCTGGCAGATCAGACCGAAAGCAACTTTTTCGCCGTGGAGAAATTCCTCTCCGTTCTCCAGCGCCGAGATTCCGTTATGCACACCATGTGCGCAGGCACAGCCGGCGTTCATGAAGCCAAGGCCGCTGAGCAGGATATTTGCCTCAATGACATTCTCCACCGCGGGTGTGAGCAGCTTCGCCTTCACAGCTTCATAGGCCTGGATGCCGTCCCGCAGCAGAATATCGTGGCTCTCTCTTGCAATTGCCATCCCCGCCAGAGAGCGCAGGTAACCCCTGCCGATATTATTCGGTGTGAGCGAACGCTCGTTCGCCATCGCCTCGTACCAGGTGACGAGGGCGTCTGCAATTCCCGAGGCAAAAAGTCTCGCCGGAGCACGGGAGATGATCGCTGAATCGACCAGAACCAGCTCTGTGCTGCGGGTTGTAGCATGGGCGCCGATAAAAACGCCTTTGGTATCATAGACGGCTGCCCAGTCTGCAGCCGGAGCATCGCTGGATGCGGAGGTAGGAACAATGATCCGGGGGAGATCCACCGCGTCAGCAACGAGTTTGACCGTATCCAGCACCTTTCCGCCGCCGACGCCCAGAATCAGATCGCAGTCGGTCTCCTTCACCACATTCACCAGCAGATCTACGTTTTCCTGGCAGCATTCACCGTAGAAGGAGTGGAACGCAGCACTGCAGCCGCAGCGGTCCTCGATGGCTTCCACCTGGTTACGGATCATGTCGAACACGCCGCTGTCCACCAGAAAGAGAAAGCGGCTGCCGTATTTTTTGCCGTATTCAAAGACGTTATTCAGCTCTCCCGGGCCCTGGATATAGCGCTGTATACTTCCGAACGCGCGAGACGGCGAGGTGAGGAGAATACTCTTGTGGCTGTACTCCATAGACCGACGGCTCCTTTTCAGCGCTGTACGCGACCGGAGGCATTTCCACCCGCAAGGGCCAGCACTTCTTTTTCAGAGGACATATTAAAGTCAAACTCCGTTGCCTGCTTCAGGCAACTGGCCGCCACTGCAAACTCAATCTGCTGCTGCGGATCGTCCGGCCACTTGCGCATGGCATGGATCAGGCCGCCGCCGAAGCTGTCGCCGCCGCCCACGCGGTCCACCAGGTGGATGAGGTAGTTGCGGGCAAAGAACGCATTCCCGTCCACATACAGCATGCCACTCCAGTTGTTTTCCGAAGCGGAGATACTGCCGCGCAGCGTGATTGCGACTGCCTTGAACCCGAAGCGGTCAGTCAGCTGGTGTGCTACGGAGATGTAGCCCTCCCGGTCGAGCTTGCCGGAGTTGATGTCGGTGTTCTCCGCCGCGATGCCGAAGACGTCCTTGGCGTCCTCTTCATTGGCAATGCAGACGTCGACATAGGGCATGAGCGTCGCCATCACCTCGCCGGCCTTCTCGCGGCTCCAGAGCTTGCCGCGGTAATTGAGGTCACAGGACACCGTGATTCCCTTCTCCCTGGCCGCCTTGCAGGCGTCCAGGCAGGCTCCTGGCATGTCGCCGCCGAGCGCCGGCGTGATCCCGGTGAAGTGGAACCAGTCCACGCCCTCAAAAATCGCATCCCAGTCAAACTCCTCCCGCTTTGCCACGGCGATAGAGGAGCCGGCGCGGTCGTAAATCACCTTGCTGCCGCGCTGGGAGGCGCCCTTCTCGCAGAAATAGATTCCGAGGCGCGGGCCGCCGACCAGCATCATGGAAGTGTCCACACCGTAGCGGCGCAGCGCATTGATGGCACACTGGCCGATTTCGTTCTCGGGCACTTTGGTGACATAGGCCACGTCATTTTTGAAGTTGGCCAGGGAGACTGCGACGTTGGCCTCGCCGCCGGCATAGGTTGCTTCATAGGTGTCGGTTTGCAGGAAACGCAGATATCCCGGGGGATTCAAACGCATCATGATCTCGCCGAACGTAACGATTTTTTTCATCCTTCCTTCACCGCCTTTATAAATTCTTTGGCGAGGGCTGTAATTTTGTCCCATTCGCCGTTTTTGATCCATTCCTTATTGACCAGGTTCCCGCCGACACCGAGACCGACGCATCCGGCTTTCATGAAATCCGCCGCGTTTTTCTCATTCACTCCGCCGACGGCCATCAGCGGAATATGGGAAAGAGGACCGCGTACCGCCTTGATATAGCCCGGGCCGACGCTGCTGACCGGGAAAACCTTGACGGCGTCCGCGCCTGCCTCCCAGGCGGCCAGGATCTCAGACGGGCTGAAGGCTCCGGGGAAGAGTCCCATACCGAGCGCTTTGCCCATCCGGATGATTTCCGGCTGCGTCGTGGGTGTGACCAGATAGTGCCCGCCGGCATTATAGGTCATGGCGACCTGTTCGGGACGGATGACGGTCCCGGCGCCTACGAGAAGCCGGTCTCCAAACTCCTTTTCCACTGCCTCGATGGCGTTCGCGGTATCTTTCCAGGTTTCGGGAGCACTCTGGTTGTAGGTCACCTCCATCAGTCCGATTCCGCCCTCTTCAAAGGCGTGACCGAGCCGGACCATATACTCCGGAGAGAGCCCGCGGACAATCGCGACGATCTTTCTCTGCTGTACGTATTCCAGTGCTGTCATCGTATAACCTCCTTTTTAAAGTCAGAAGAGCCATTCGTGTGTATTTCCAAAAGAAAGCTGTTTTACGAATGTTAATTTGACTATACACACTCCGTGTTCTGTCGTCAAGTGACGACAGAACGTTTCCGTTCTTTTTGTGTGATCTGTCAAAAACAGGATATATAATCTGTAGATAACGCTACATTGACGGAAGGTTAAAAAACGAATATAATTTATTCACAATTGAGATTTTATATTCCCATATCCCTAAATGCAACCGGAAAGAAAATGATGGGGGCGTGCATATTCACATTTGGAATAACGCGGTACAGACCGCTTTATTTAAGAGAATAAAAAAATGAAAGGAAGAAAAACAATGAAAAAAAGACTCCTGGCAATCCTGTTGGTTCTGCTC
>CAZMXF010000362.1:0-3149 GCA_964570015.1 uncultured Oscillospiraceae bacterium
TTTCTCCCCGGATATTTGTATCCAAATCACAAAGTTTGAGAATTCTTTCACAGTTTGCCTTTGATAATTGCGGCTCCGCCGCGCTCAAGGCATTGGTCAGCGTCTTGCGCCTCTGGTTGAAAGCAGCACGGATTACTTGAAAGAGCAGCTTCTCGTCTCGTACTTTCGCCGGAGGCGCGGTACGTCTTGTCAGTCGAATCACCGCCGAGGTGACTTTCGGCTGCGGCATAAAGCAGTGCGGCGGCACGGTAAACAGCAGCTCCGGCGCATAATACCACTGTACGAACAGGCCGAAGGCACCGTAGTCTTTCGTTCCGGGTCCGGCGCAGATCCGCTCCGCCACTTCTTTCTGGATCATGACACAGATCCGCTCGAAGCAGTCGGCTTCGATCAGGGATGTGAGGACAGGAGAGGTGATGTTGTACGGGAGATTGGCGCACACGAGCTTCGTCGGCTTTGTCATTCGCTCTGATGCGAGCTGGCACAGGTCCAGCTTCATGATGTCTGCAAACAGAACATCCGTATTTTCCGCAGAAGAGAGTGTCTCCCTGAGAAGCGGCTGCAACCTGCGGTCGAGCTCCACGGAGAGGACCTGTCCCGCACGTGCGGAAAGCTCGGCCGTGAGGCAGCCGATCCCCGGCCCGATCTCCAGCACGGAGCACTCACGATCGGCAACGACGCTGTTGGCGATCCGTTCCGGTACGGATGCATCAATGAGGAAGTTCTGTCCCAGAGATTTGGAAAACCGGAATCCGTAGGCATCCAGCAGACGCCGGATCTCGGATGGATCGGTTAGTGCGCTCATCGGCTGCGGTACCACCGGAGCCAGTTTCCGGCGATGGCAACAAAGGCGAGAAATGCCAGCACGATTTTCATGCTGGTGTTCAGTCCGCTGCTGCGTGCCGCCAGCATGACCGCCAGCACACCGACTATCGTCCAGAAAATGGCCATCACGAGGGTAAAGATTTGGGTCCGTTTCATGCCTTTTTCTCCTTCAGCAGTTTTTCATAACATTGGCGCCGGGGGTCGTGACCGGGCTCTGTCTCCACATCGACATTGCCCCGATAGCGAAACCCCGTATCCCGCAGCAGCCGCTGCATGGGCTTGTTCTTGCGGTGAGTATCTGTGCGCAGGCAGCGAAGTCCCGCCACTCTTGTCTCGTTCTCCGCTGCATGGATCAACGCTTCTGCCAATCCGCTGCCGCGATACTTCTGCGAGACAGCCACATAGCGCAGCACCGCAGCGGTCTGGGTCTCTGTCCACTTTCCGTCACGGATATCCGCATAATGAGGTTCCGGCTTCAGGCTCAGTGTGAAAAAACCACCGATCTCATCTCCGTGCAAGAGGACAAAACACTCACCCAGTCCGATCTCTGTGCGGAATTGCTCTTCATCCGGTTCTCGCCCTTGCCACTGATCCACATGCCCTGCAGCCAGACTCCGTCTTCCATCCTCCCGGATGCGCAGGATGTCCGAAAGATCTTCTTCCGTGGCCCGTCGGCAGGCAACGGGTTCGGTGAGATGGACTTTACGGTCCGCCCTCTCCAGCTCTTTGAGCAGTTCTCTGTCCTGTTCACTCTCCGGTGTGAACGCCCGGAACAGATCCGGCCGTTTATCCCTTGTCCGTTCCAGCTGCTTCAGCCGCCTCCAGCGCTCGACCTTCTCGTGGTCGCCGCCCAGCAGCACTTCCGGCACCGCTCTCTCCTCCCAGACCTCCGGTCTGGTATACTGCGGATACTCGAGCAGCCCGTCCCAATGGCTCTCGCCGATGTAGCACTGCGGATCGGACAGAACACCCGGTACGAGACGGCAGACTGCGTCTGTCACCGCCAGTGCTGCAATTTCTCCCCCGGTCAACACGAAATCACCCAAAGAGATTTCTTCGTCCACACAGGCTTCGATAAAGCGCTCATCAATCCCTTCATAGTGGCCGCAGACAAGCACAAGATGATCATAATCCCGCTGCAGCCGTTTCGCGGTTTCCTGCGAAAAGGGCTTTCCCTGCGGTGAGAGATAGATCACTCTCCGCCGCGTTTCCGCCCCGGAGAGCACGGCGTCCAGGCACGATTTCAGCGGCTGGGCCATCATAACACAGCCGAAGCCCCCTCCATAGGGATAATCATCCACCTGACACTGCCTGTTTTCCGTATAGTCACGGATCTGGGTACAGCGGAGATCCAGGATTCCCTTCTTCGCTGCGCGTCCAAGAATGCTTTCATGGAGCAGTGCGTTCACCGTATCCGGGAAGAGCGTCAGAATGTCTACCCGTAATTCTGCCATATGCTACATTCCCTCCAGCAGGCGAACTGTCACGATTCCATTCTCCGCATCTGCCCGAATGATAAAGGCTGGTACCACGGGGATCAGGATTTCCTTTCCGTCAGGGGCGGTCACGACATAGACATTGTTGGCCGGCCGCTCCAGTATCTCCGTCAGTACACCGACCGGACTCCCGTCCTCCAAAACGACTTTCGCATCCAGCAGATCCTGCAGGAAATAGCCTCCCGGCGGGAGTGGTGCGTCCCCTCTGGCGATGTAGACAGTTTTGCCTTTGAGCGGCTGCGCTGCGTTGATATCGTCAATCTGATGGAGCTTTACGATCACAAAGCGGTTCTGCTGCCTGACCGAAAGGAGCTTTATCTCCTGCCCGTCGATAAAAATGCGGCGATAATGCTTAAGGTCTTCCGGTGTATCCAGCCAGACCTCAATCTTCACTTCTCCGTGTACACCGTGCGTACTGGTGATTCGCCCGGCCTCAATAAAAGCTTGTTTCATACTCTGCCTCACTCATTCTGCTCCGACTGCAGGATCTCAGTCTTCCGGCAGCCGAAGCGGTTGAACCGCTTCGCACTCTGAGATTGTCAGGCATATTGCCGCCATCCTCAGAAGGCATTTTGATGCTGCGCCTGTATCTCACGCATTCTCCTTTGCTCTGAAACCGATCATAAATCATTCCAGAAACAGGAAATGTGAAGTTCATCCCGAGACGAGCTCTCAGGCCAAACTCCACACTCCGCGCTCAGTCAAGAATCTCGACTGAGACTTTCTTGCCCTTTCTCTGGGCGACAGCCCGCATCAGCACGCGGATCTGCTTAACGATCCTGCCTTGCCGGCCTATGACCTTGCCCATATCGCCGTCGGCCACGCGGA
>CAZMXF010000363.1:0-3127 GCA_964570015.1 uncultured Oscillospiraceae bacterium
TTTCTGATGCTGGCGCCTTCCGCAAAGCTTTTTCAGCGTTTGCATGACGCGGGAGATCCGACGGAACAGGGAAATCTGATACGGATTCTGTCGGCTTTGCCAAAGGGAATGCTTCCTTTCATACTGGCAGGCTTGATCCTGCTGGTGGGGATCCTTGTTTATCTTGGAAAGAGAAGAGGCTGGAGAGCGCCAATGCTGATTATGTCGGCAGCCGGCACTGCTCTGAGCGGAGTAGCCTTCCTGGTGACAGCTTATCGCGCGTATGCTTACAACAGGTTGTGGGCGATGATTTCCTCTGCACCCGCAGGGCTCAGTCTGGCACTGATGGTTTACTGTGTTACATTGGTATTCTCTCTGTGTTGTAATGCGAAGACAGAGCGAATCTTACTGTCGCTGATCTTCTCATTCAGCGGAATCGCAGGCTTTTCCCTCTTTCTATTCGGAGAATACTTCCCGCTCCGCGGTTTCTGTGCTCCGGTAACACTGCTGATTCTGGCGGCGGTATTCCTCCTGGCGGAGTTTGACAGGAATCTGTTGGGCAGAAGCCTGAAAACATCAGGGATTGTATTGCTCACGGTGTATTTTACCATCTGTTTTTCATTGGGAGGAGCAGATATCTGTCGGGTCCATCGGGCAGCGATTGAGAGAGAAAGTGCTTTTGCCGAAGCTGCCGCGGGAGACAAAAGAGTTGTTCTGACGCGTTATCCCTGTAGAACAAAGTATTCTGCACAATATGGGAATCAGGATCTTCTGCCGGATGCGGATTGGCCCAATGGAATTATGGCGGACTATTACGATGTGATTCGAATTGTCGTCATAGAAGAATAGAAGAGACAAGTGACAAAGCGGAATGAAGGCAGAGAGACAAAACAAGCGTATATTGATTTCTCGACTGGCTGTCCTGGTGATTCCGACGGCTGTGCTTCTGATGTATGAATACTACCGTATGGGGAAAATCGGAAATCTAACGGCTGACGGCAGACTGTATTTGAGCGTGGCAGACAATTTTCTCACCAACAGCCATTTTATCCAGTACGTCCGTTGGTTTCCGGGATTTGTAGTGCCGCCGGGACTTCCTTTGATTCTGCTTCTGCTCAGAGGACTCCATTTTACAGAAACGATGATCATCGGGTTTCAGGCGATCCTTTTCGGAGGATCCTGTCTGCTGCTTGCCGAGTCAGAACGCGAGCTCTTTAGCCGAACCGGGCTGAGTCCGCTGGTCTATCTGCTGGGATATATGCGTTGCAGGCTCCTGCTCGGCAATATCATGGTGGAGCACTATTATCTTTTTCTTATGTGCCTGATCCTGTGGTTGATTCTCTGTGCAGGGACACGGCGAAAGCTGTTGTGGCTGAATCTGACCGGTTTATTTCTCCTGCTGACCAGACCGGCATTAACTCCGGTATACCTGGCTATTTTCAGCGTCACACTGATTTCCTCGTGGAAGAAGCGCAAACCGGTGGACGCTATGGCTGCTCTTTTACTGCCGATCCTGGCATTGGGGCTGAATCTGGCAATCAACTATCGTGAAACCGGAGAAATCATCCTGCTGGAGAGCTATTCCGGCACGGATCTCTATATCACGGCATGCGCGGACGCACCGGTGACAATCGAGGAAGGCGAGAACTACCTTGATGAGACCAGAGATGCCATCTATTATGATGATAACATGACGATGGCAGAAAAAAGCAGCAAATTGGGAAGTATGGCAAAAGAATATGTCCGGGAGCATCCGGGAGAATACCTGTGGAAAAGCATTCGGCGGTTTGGCGTGCTCTTCCTGAAATACTACGGATATTTTACTGTGTTGCCGGCTGTCGGTGCTATCTTGATGATTACACACGAGGAGAGCCGAGAAAAGCGATTTCTTCAGATGGGCCTGCTCGCAATCAACATCCTGCTTGCGGTGCTGACATCGTTCGGAATCCCGGAAATTCGATATACGGCTGTCATTTGGCCGCTGGGAGCGCTACATTTTGCCGCACTGCCCCATCGACTGTTGGGAATACGGAAGAAGTAATCGGGGGGAAAACCATGGACAAAGTAGCAGTTTTAATCCCGTGCTACAACGAAGCGTTTACCATTGAAAAGGTTGTGCGGGACTTCCTGGCGGTTCTCCCTGAGAACAGCCGGGTCTATGTCTATGATAACAACTCCACGGACGGAACCGCTGAACTTGCAGCGAAGGCCGGAGCGACGGTTCGTCATGAATATCGGCAGGGAAAGGGAAATGTGATACGAAGGATGTTCCGTGAGATTGATGCGGAGTGCTATCTGATGGTTGACGGGGACGATACCTATCCTGCCGACAGTGCTCCGAAAATGGTCGAACTGGTTTTGGAACGGCAGTGTGACATGGTGGTAGGGGATCGACTGTCCTCCACTTATTTTGAAGAGAACAAGCGTCCTTTTCACAATCTCGGAAATCTCCTGGTGAGAAAAAGCATTAATTTCCTGTTTCAGAGCAGTATTCAGGACATTATGACAGGTTACCGTGCGTTCAGTTTTCAGTTTGTGAAGACCTTTCCGGTATTATCCAGGGGCTTTGAGATTGAGACGGAAATGAGCATTCACGCAATCGATAAAAACCTCGCAGTTGACAATGTAGTGATAGAATACCGGGATCGCCCGGAAAACAGCGTTTCCAAACTCAACACTTACTCAGACGGGATGAAGGTACTGCACACGATCTGGAAACTGTTTCGTACCTATAAGCCCATGGTGTTTTTCGGCATCATTGCGCTTTTCCTGACCGTGCTTGCACTCTTGATGTTTCTCCCGGTCTTTACAGAGTATTTCCGTACAGGGTTGGTACCGCGCTTTCCGACCCTGATTGTAAGCGGGTTTGTGATGATTGCGGCGATTCAAGCCTTCTTTTCGGGCCTGGTTCTGGAAACAATCAACCGGAAGAATCGTCAGGACTTTGAACTGGAACTGATCCGGGCTCAAAAAATGGTACAGCAGGAATCAACGAGCGGGAGAAACGGTGTAGAATGACAGGGTACAGCAGAGAAAAAAGAACAGTGATCTGGATCCTGGCGCTGATTACACTCGGCGGGTTGGTTTTTCGGTTGGCCTCATGCTTCTGGGGATATCCGATGGCGCTGCATCCGGACGAGTTCACCAT
>CAZMXF010000364.1:0-3103 GCA_964570015.1 uncultured Oscillospiraceae bacterium
GCATGTCCTGGGCAGCCAGGGCCTGGGCGTCCTGGTCCTTGACGGCCAGGTTCCAAATCTTCAGCTGTGCGGCGTCCGCGCCGTCCAGATCGCAGGGCTCAAAGGTCTGGGTGATCTTCGGCTTCTTCAGCGTGCCGTAGGTTGCACCGAGGATATCGCGGGAGATTTCGCTCTCCCAGTCCAGTTCGGTGGAGCTTTCCTCCACGCGCTTGCCAAGAGGGCTCCAGACCGGAGCAGAGACAGTGCCGGTGTTGAGATAAGCTATAAGCAGTTCTCGGGTGATAGTCTGCCCGGAGGGGGTATTGAAAGTCAGTTCACTCATTTAGGATTCCTCCAAAAGTATCGTAATTGAAATGTCTTCGATGCCGGAGTTGTTGCGGGAGGTAAATTCCGGGAGGCCGGAGACCTTCAGGTGCGTATGTTCCGGCGGATTGGCTTTTGCCCATACGGCCAGGTCTTCCAGCTTTTCCGCGATCTGGAGCCGGTCCTCGTTGGACTGGATCGTATAACGCCGGGTGATCTTCAGCTGCCACCGCTCGCGGGTATTTCCGAGGATATCCGTCCGGGTCTCCGCTTTCGGAATCGTCAGGGACCAGCCGGAATAGCTGGGGAGATAAGCCCAATTCAGTTTATCACCCTGCAGAACCGGACAGTTTTCGAGCCATGTAATCAGTTCTTGTACAGACATTCTTATCTCCCAAAAAGTGAAATATAGAGAAAGTTGGATTGTTTTGTATTGAATCGTATGCTACAATGTGCACGTAAGAAGGAAAGAAACCAGACGGTGGCCGGCATGCCGGTCGGAACAGAGGAAAGGAGAACAACATGAAAGAAGACGGATTAAATAGCAATGAGCTCGAACAGGTTGTCGGAGGCGGTTCCGTGCAAGACACGATGTACAACCTGAACTATTATGAGTACAGAACAGTTTCCGTGCCGATGGGAACGCTTCTCGTCATGCAGGAAAGGCCGGGCGGGGAATTCATGTCCACATATTTCATGAACGGAGAGTCAATCTATGTGAACATGCGCTATGCCCAGAACGGATATCTCCTGGCATATAAGAACGGCGTTTACGGCTATGTTGATATGCAATATGTGAATCTGTGAGATGCCGTTCTTCTCACGTCGCTGCATTCATGGGGCTTTTTAAAGCCCCTTTTTATTTCACCCGTGTGGAGAGGATCTCCTGCTCATCTTGCAAAAACGTCGGTTTCAACAGCCGGAGTGTTATTCCTCAAAGAAGCCCTGTAAAAAGTGCGGCGTGTGATTGCGTAAATCCGAAGCACGTGATAGAATCAGTTCGACAAATCGGGATTCGCAGGTGAAACGGCTTATGATCGAAATAAGAACCGCGAAAAAAGAAGACGCACAGCGGCTGCTGGAGATCTACGACTACTATGTCCGGAACACGGCGGTATCATTCGAGTATGAGACGCCGTCCCTCGAGGAATTCACCGGCCGGATGGAACATACGCTGACGCAGTATCCCTATCTCGTTCTGGTGAGAGACGGAAGAATAGAAGGGTATGCATATGCCGGACCGTTTAAAGGCAGGGCAGCCTATGGCTGGTCCTGTGAAATAAGCATCTATCTCGACCGCAGCGCCCGGAAGTGCGGTTTGGGCCGAATTCTCTCTGAGGCACTGGAAGCAGAGCTGAAAGAGATGGGAATTCTCAATGTCTACGGCTGCATTGCGTATCCGGAAAAGGATGATGAATACCTTACGACAAACAGTGCGGATTATCATGCGCATTTGGGTTTCAGGACGGTTGGCATCTTCCGTCAGTGTGCGTATAAGTTCGGTCGCTGGTACAACATGATCTGGATGGAGAAAACCATCGGAGCGCATCCGGATCAGCCTGCCGCTGTCAGAAAATATCAGCATCCGCACGACTGATTTCGGTTTCCGAACCGAACATCAGAAAAATACTCCTATCTGTTCCGTCCGCGGCAAATCTTGTGCCGCGGGCGTTTTTGTTTTCCGGTTTCCGGAAGCGTTTTTCCTGTATGAACTCCTGATACACCGCTCGTGAAGCATAGCAGAGTACCGATCCCGCCGCAGTTCGGCGTTCATCCCTTATCATTCCGTATAGAAGTACCGCGAAGAGACGCTGGAGACGACTTTATAGTGTCTGAGTGCCGGAGAGCCGTAGTCGTGGATCTGCCAGCCCGCAACGACAAAGACGAAGTCATATTTGTCGCGTGCTTCGGCCAGGGTGCAGGTCTCCGGAATCTCCCCCTGTACGAAGAAAGAACATCGTCCCGTGCTCTCGCCCTCCGGCTGCAGCGTCCAGTGTTTTTCCGGATCGGAGCAATGGGCATAGTCCCGCGGCGGGAGGAAGCTCAGTTTCTCCCCTGCCGTGTTCTCCGCCCGGACCGACAGCGGCACGTACAGCGTTGCCCGGTTCTCTTCCACGTTTCCGCGGCGCTGGACGCTCCGGCCGTTCATGACCTGAAGCATCACGCCGCGGAGAAGCACAAGGAATGGCGAACCCTTATGACAATTCATCAGGCTTACGGTATGTGGTGTATGCATGAATTCCTCCCCGGCACCTGCTCTGAAAAAAAGATATTACTGTGTGCCAGTTCTGTGATAAATGCTGTGATATAGTATGCCCGTAAACAAGAGATAACGATTTACAAATTCAGATTTACAAATTCATTTACAGATAAAAAGGAGTAAAGAATCATGAACGCACTTGCTATGGAAAACGCTTCCTCTCGTACCCTGTTTCATTCCAATCCGGTACTGAGCCGCCTGAGCCGGGTAACCGAGCGTACGGACGGTGAAACCGCGACCTATGCCGGCATTGCTTCCAAGACCGCATTCTTCCTGCTGATCACCCTGGTCGGGGTCGTGGCCCAGCTTGTGGCAAAGGTCCTGTTTGCATCGGCGCCTGTCTGGCAGACGATCCCGGTTTACGATAACTTTGCTCTCACACTTACAAAGCCCGAAGCCATGATCGTGGGTGTCATCAGTGTTGTCGGCCTCATCGCCGAACTGATCGGTATCTTCCTCCGGAAAACGGTTCCTGTCTCCGGCACCATCTACGCCGCCAGCCAGGGCTATGTGATTTCCTTCCTCGTTTTCAACGTGCTG
>CAZMXF010000365.1:0-3103 GCA_964570015.1 uncultured Oscillospiraceae bacterium
TGCGTGACGGCCTGAAGTGGTCCGACGGATCCGACTTTACGGCATCCGACTTTGTCTACAGCTGGCAGCGCGTGGCTGATCCTGCCACTGCGGCACCCTATGCCGATACCGTGCTGTGGCCGGTAGAGAATTTTGACGCGGTCTTCAACGGAGAGAAGACTCCAGATCAGCTGGGTGTCTCTGCCCCGGACGACAAGACCTTCGTTGCCAAACTCAGCGCTCCCTGCCCCTACTTCGAGAGCCTGGCCGCATTTGCGACTCTCAGCCCTGTGAACCAGAAGGCCATCGAAGCAAACGGTGATGCCTGGGCGGTGAATCCCGAGACCTATGTCTGCAACGGCCCCTTCATGATCACGGAATGGGTTCCCGGCAGCCATATTCTGAGCGAAGCCAATCCGAATTACTGGAATAAGGACGCCATCAAGCTCGACGGCATCAAGTGGCTCCTGATCGAGGATCCCAATGCCTCCTACAGTGCTTTCCAGACCGGTGAGGCCCTCTTTATCAAGGACGTCCCGACCGAAGAGATCCCGTCCCTTGAAGGCAATGAGGAATTCCATGTTGATCCGATTCTCGGAACCTATTATCTGAACCTCAACTGCACCATGGAAATCTTCCAGAATGAGAACCTGCGCAAGGCCATGAGCCTCGCCATAGACCGTGACTATGTTGCCAACACCCTCATGCAGGGTACCTATCTGCCGGCTTATAACTTCATGGGACCGGGCTGGGCAGATCCTGCCGGCGGTGACTTCATGGATAACTCCAACGGCGGCAAGCCCTACATCTCTTCCGACTATGAGGCGAACCTCGCCGAAGCCAAGGAACTGATGAAGGCTGCCGGCTACAACGCTGATCCGGACAATCTGGACCTCAAGATCTCCTACACCACCAACGACAGCGGCTACCACAAGGTTGTTGCAGAGTATCTCCAGGAAGCCTGGAAGCAGATCGGCATTGATCTGACGGTGGATATCTGCGAGTGGGCTTCTCTTACCCCGCTGCGCCGTGCCGGTGACTATGAGACCGCGCGTAACGGCTGGGTCGGCGACTACAGCGATCCTTCCAACATGATCGAACTGCTGTATTCTTCCAACGGCAACAACGACGGCAAGTACAACAATGCCGACTTTGATGCGGCGATCGATGTCTCCCGTTCCACCATGGACACCAAGGAGCGTTCCGAGGCCCTGCATCAAGCAGAAGACATCATTATGGAGACTGCCGGATGCATCCCGGTTGCCTACTACACCGACTTCTATCTGCAGAGCGCGAAGATTACCGGTATGTGGCATTCACCCTACGGCTACTGGTACTTCATGTTTGCCGATATCGCGGAGTAATTTAGATTTAGAACCCTTCCGGGGCTGGTTTTTCAGCCCCGGTTTTTATATCCGAAAACCGCCCTGACAGCTCTGTTTGCTGCCAGGGCGGCGTCAATTATGGATAAAGGTGGATGGAACGATATCTCATATTTATAGTGAGAAATGCATTCTATGGGCTTGTGAGGATGATTCCGACCGCCTGAGCATGAAAAAGAAAAACTCCGGATGGGTCGGTGTTTATTTACGAATGATGTAAGGGAACAGATCAAACCGGGTAATACCGAGGGCTTTCAAAGAGGAAACGCTGTTTGCCTGATCCTCCGCTGTGTTATAGTCCGGAATCAAAGGCACACGTACCAAAATACGCTCTGCTCCGATCAGATGGAGCAGACGGCGCAGGTTTGACACCATAAGGGATTGATCTCCGCCAGTATAACGGCGATAGATCTCCGGGTTCATATCCTTGCAATCAACGATGAATTCGTCCGCAGCCTCTACAGCCGGAAGGACCTTTTCTGCTGGAACGGCGAGACTGGTTTCAAGGCGGATCTTCCACTGTGCCGGAGCCAGAGAACGGAACTGCCGCAGAAATTCCGCGTGCAGCAGTGGCTCTCCGCCTCCAAACGTGATGCCGCCACCGGAAGCGCGAAAATACAGGTCGTCAATCCTGACTCGTTCCAGGAGCTGCGCCGCCGTGATCTGCTCAGCAGCAGCTTCCCTCAATAAGCGCTCGTTGATGCACCAGCGGCAATGCAGCGGACATCCTGCTCCGGCAACCAGCGTCGTGATGCCCTCTCCGTCAGTGCCCATGCGCAGACGCGCAAGCGCCAGCAAGGGATAGCGCAGTTCATCCATCGTAAGGGATCATGCCGGAGAGTTCGAAATCATCCACAGGGACTGGCGTGTTTTCTGGCGGCAAGCCTGTCTCCGATGTTTCATCATCAAACGGCATGGCGACCTCACCCATTTCAATCAAGGGTTCGGGTTCCTCCGTGGGAGAGACGGTTTCCGTCGATACCGGAGTTACCACGTTATCAGTGCCGGGATTCACGGTGTTCGATCCGCAGGCAGCTCCGGAAAAGGCTATTCCGGCACAAAGTGCGGCGATACTGATTCGCTTTCCGAGTGCGGCGCGGCGTTCAAGCTGTTGCTCCAGATAACGAAGTTCGCTTTCACAGCGGGGACAGGTACCGCTGCAGTTCCCCTGATGACGGCATTCCTGGGTAACATATGGGATTTCGTTCTCGTCGGCGATCTTCTGGCGGATTTCCTTCAGAATACGGCATTTTTCTTTTCCGAACATGACTGGACCTCCTTGATATGAGTTCTGCATGATTGCCTGATACTGTCGAGTTGGCTGCCGCATGATCGTACGGCGTTTTTTCAGGATGGCGCCCCTTTTGCAGGCAGAGAGAGAATGATCAGTGCCAGCAAAACGAGGCAGCCTCCTATAATGATGTTGACGGTCAGTTCTTCCGACAGAAGAACCACGGATGAGAACACGGTCACGACCGGCTCCAATGTGGAAGCAAGTGCCGCCGTGGATGCCCCTGTTTTCTCCATGCCGGTGAGAAACGACCAGAAAGCGAGAACCGTAGAGACCATCGCAAGCAGAAATACTGCCGTGTAACCGATCGGTGCTGTCGGTGGCGCAAATCCGGTGAAAAGGATCATGACCCCATAGACGACAGTCGTCCCGAGCATGATAAACGCAGACGACTGAACGCCCATTCCCGGCTTGACAATTCTTGAGTTGATGAGGATGTAAACAGAATAGA
>CAZMXF010000366.1:0-3102 GCA_964570015.1 uncultured Oscillospiraceae bacterium
CCCGACTCCGCCTTGATCTGACGGCAGATCTCCGCCACGAGCGCACAGAGGTCCTTTCGGCTCAGTTCCACCAGGTTCCTGCTCAGGGCGTATTCCGGTTCAAAGACTGAACGTTCGATCTCCCGTCCCCCCTTTTCTCATTCAATGTATCGTATCACACCCTGTATTCCCCCGTCAAGAGTGCAATCGTGAACAAACATCTTATTTCTCGATTTTCGCGATCAGCTTGCGGATCATCTCGGTATAGTTCCTCAGATCCCGGTTTGCTCTTCCGTCCAGTCCGCGGCAGAGATTCAGCAGGGCTTCCGCTGCAGCGATCAGTTCGTCCAGCACCGGATTGGCTTTGCGTCTCGGACCGGCCGGTGTATCCCGCTGGATGGCCACGCCCTCCGGGAAAGTGATCCAGCGCTCCTCCAGCAGGTCAAAGATCGCTCCGCTGTACGGGGCAAACGCCCTGTATCCCAGCTCCCGGTTCAGGCAATTGGAGAAAGACTCCATCGCGTCCGGATCGCCGTGGTTCAGAAAGACAATTTTCGGTTTCTCGCGGAAGCCCTGCAGCCAGGCGATCAGGCCGTTCTTGTCCGCATGGCCGCTGACGCCGGGCAGGGTGTCGATCTCTGCTTCTACCTGTACGGTCTCGTTGAAAAGCTTGACGCTTTTCGCACCGTCCACCAGGACTCTGCCCAGGGTTCCCACCGCCTGATAGCCGACAAAAAGCACCGTGCACTCCGGCCTCCAGAGGTTGTGCTTCAGGTGATGGCGTACACGTCCCGCATCACACATACCGCTGGCCGAGATGATTACCTTCGGCGTCTGGTTTTCATTGATGGCGACGGAGTCCTCCTGTGTGACGGCCAGTTCCAGTCCGGGAAAGACCAGCGGGTTGATTCCCGCCCGGATCGTCCGGCGCATGTCCTCATCCAGATAGTCCGTGTCGCACTGCAGGAAGATCCCCGTGGCCTCGATGGCAAGCGGGCTGTCCATATACACCGGGAAGTTGCCGTGTCCCCGGACCATCTGGCGCTCTTTGATCTCCCGGATAAAATACAGGATCTCCTGTGTTCTGCCAACCGCGAAGGAGGGGATGATCATGTTTCCGCCGCGATCCAGGGTTTTCTGGATACGCGCGGCCAGCTCTGCAACATAATCCACCCGCTCGGTGCTGTGGAGCCGGTCGCCGTAGGTGGATTCGATCACGAGATAATCCGTCTCCTCGACATGCTGCGGGTCCTTCAGGATCGGCTGGTCGGTGTTGCCCACATCTCCGCTGAAGCAGATTTTCCGAGTCTCTCCATCCTCCTGCAGCCAGACCTCGATGGCCGCGGAGCCCAGAAGGTGGCCTACATCCGTCATGCGGATGCTGACGGCTTCGTTGACCTGGACCGTCTCGCCGTAGGCGCAGGGGCGAAACTGTTTCAGGATTCCCTCCGTATCTTCCATGGTGTAGATCGGCTCGGAAGCCGAGGCGCCGCTGCGCTTGGCCTTCCGGTTTTTCCACTCCGCTTCTGTCTCCTGGATGTTCGCACAGTCACGCAGCATGATCTCGCACAGGGAGCAGGTGGCTTCACTGGCATAGACCAGTCCCCGGTATCCCTCTTTATACAGCAGCGGGAGCATTCCGGAATGGTCGATGTGCGCATGAGTGAGCAGCACGAAATCCAGTTCCGAATACGGGATCGGCAGAGGCTCGTTCACAAACAGGTCTTTCCCCTGCTCCATGCCGAAGTCGACGATTCCCTTTCTCTGTCCCACGGTAATCAGCGTGCAGGAGCCCGTAACCTCGTGCGCTGCGCCGTAAAATCCAATCTTCATCCGCTCTGGTCTCCTTCCATTCATGATCGTGATCCGAATCATTCTTTCTGAGGATATTGTACACGTTTTTTCCCGGTTTGGCAACAGAACTTCTTTTCTCTCAGGGCTTCGGTGTCGGGCGGAACCAGTCCGGTTCGTTCTGTCCGCGCACCGGAGTCCGGCCCGAAGCGGCAGTTTTTGATTGACAATGTTTCTTTCCTTGATTATAATGAGTTGAAAAAATTTCAGGGAGATGATTCAATTGGAAATCACCGTCAATACCACCATGGGTGAGATGCTCGAGTACGACATGGGGATCGCCTATGTTCTGATGCAGTGCGGGATGCATTGTGTCGGCTGCCCCTCCTCCATCGGTGAAAGTCTGGAAGAGGCCTGTGCCGTTCACGGTCTGAATCCGGATGACGTGCTCGCAGAGATCAACGCGTATCTTGAAGCCCGCGAAACTGTCTGAGCATTGACGTTGAAAGACGCGCTGATGCGCGTCTTTTTTCTTCTCTGCAAACTGTCGGATCAGGAGCGGAAGGAGGGCCTGCATGAAGCTTCTTTATGCCGAGGACGAACCCGCCATGGCGGAGGCTGTCACGGATATTTTGGAATATCACAATTTCACCGTGGACACGGTTTATGACGGGGCCGAAGCCCTCGCCTATGCCCGTGAAGAGCACTATGACGGGATCATTCTCGATGTCATGATGCCGAAGATGGACGGCTTCTCGGTGCTGCGCGCGCTGCGGGAAGCCGGCGACCGGACTCCCGTGCTTCTCCTCACGGCGAAGGCGGAGGTCGAAGACCGGATTGCCGGGCTCGATCTGGGAGCGGACGACTATCTTCCAAAGCCCTTTGCCACCGGTGAGCTGCTGGCGCGGGTGCGTGCGATGCTCCGGCGGCGGGAGGATTATACGCCGGATGTTCTCTGCTGCGGCGATCTCTCCCTCAACACCTCCAATGCCGAGCTGCAATGCGGCGGACAGTCCGTTGTTCTCCCGAAGCTGGAATTCAAACTGATGGAACTGCTGATGAACAACCGGGGGATCTGCCTTTCTACCGAGGATATCCTGACCAAGGTCTGGGGGTATGAAACCGACGCCGACATCGGCGTGGTATGGGTCTATCTCAGTTATCTGCGCAAGCGTCTGGCCTCGCTGGGCTCCGCCGTTGAGATCCGGGCCCGCCGCGGCGTGGGCTACACGCTGGAGGTACCGAAGTGATCCGGGCGCTGCAGAAGAAGTTTGTCGTCACGGCGATGATTGCCGTGAGTGTCCTGCTGCTGGTTGTGCTGGGCGCATTGAA
>CAZMXF010000367.1:0-3102 GCA_964570015.1 uncultured Oscillospiraceae bacterium
GATTGGCATAGTTCAGGTCCCACTGGTAGGGATAGAAGGTCGTCATCACGACCTTGTGAGCTTCTTCACACCAGCTGAAGTTGCCCGGAGCCGTGGTTGGAAATACCTGCGGGACCGTCTTCTCAAACTCATCCGGAATCGTCCAGTCATCGTAGAAGAAGTACCGTGCCTGGCACTCAGCATTTCCGGCCCGGGCTTTTTTCGCCCACTCGTGATCCTCACTGGTGTGGTTCATCACAAAATCCAGACAGAGGGAGATGCCTCTGTCGTGGCAGTCCGCCGCCAGCGCTTCCAGATCTTCCATCGTGCCCAGTTCCGGCTCGATCCGACGGAAGTTTGCCACCGCATAGCCGCCGTCGCTGCGCCCCTTCGGGCTCTCGAGGATTGGCATCAGATGCAGGTAGTTCACGCCGCAGTCTTCAATGTAGTCCAGCTTGCCGCGCACCCCGTTCAGGCTGCCGGCAAAGGCGCTGACATACATCAGCATACCAAGGAGATTATGCCCCCGGTACCAGTCGGGATCCTTCAGGCGCTGCCGGTCCAGCTTCTTCAGCGCCGTGGAGCGCTCCTGCCAGGCATGATACAGCATCCCGGTAAAATAGTCCCAGGCTGCTTCATCTCCGTGATACAGGTCCATATAGCGTGCCCGCAGCTCTTCCTCGCAGCTCTCGAAACGGGTGCGAAACTCCGTTTTCCACTTTTCTCTGTTCATATTTAGCCCTCTGTTGACTGTCAGAAATTAATATATATTGTATCCTGTCGAATCTTTGCTGTCAAATTAAAAAATGCTCTAGGCGAATTGAATATTCTGTGGTATGATACGTTTCATGAAGCCCGCCGCATGCGGCGGAGTACCGGCTGAAATCGCGAGGAGTGATCGCTATGAGTCAGGCATTACAGGACGCAAGACGCTATGAAGAACGCTTCGGCACCGCCATCCCCGACGGGGATCGACCGCTCTTTCACCTAACGCCGTGGATCGGCTGGATGAACGATCCGAACGGCTTTTCCTGGTATCAGGGACAATACCACATGTTCTTTCAGTATCACCCCTATGATTCTCATTGGGGACCGATGCACTGGGGCCACGCCGTGAGCCGCGATCTGCTGCACTGGGACTTTCTTCCCTGTGCGCTGGCTCCCGATATGCCTTACGACAAGGACGGCTGCTTCTCCGGCAGTGCGCTTGAGCTCTCCGACGGGCGGCAAATGCTCATGTACACCAGTGTCCGTCATGAAACCATGTCCGACGGGCAGGTTCGCGAGGTTCAGACGCAGAGTCTCGCCTTCGGAGACGGACTGAACTATGAGAAATACGAAGGAAATCCCATTCTGACGGAGGCAGATCTCCCGGCAGGCGGCAGCCGTTTTGATTTCCGCGATCCGAAGATGCTGAAGCTTCCCGACGGCTCGTTCTGTGCCCTGATTGCCAACAACCACCTCGGTGAGGGCGGGCAGATCCTGCAGTATCGGAGCGCGGACGCCATTCACTGGACACTTGTCGGTCCGTTGGCGGAAAACCACAACCGCATCGGCCTCATGTGGGAGTGCCCCGACTTCTTCCGTCTCGACGGATACGATGTCCTGCTTGCAAGTGCCCAGGACATGCTGCCGAAGGGGTTTGAATACCACAACGGAAACGGAACCTTCTATCTTCTGGGCCACTGCAGCGATGACACCGGCGTCTTTACAGAGGAATCCGATCACGCTGTGGATTACGGCATCGACTTCTATGCCCCACAGACGGTCCTCACACCCGATGGAAGGCGCGTCATGATCGGCTGGATGCAGAACTGGGACACCTGCAATCTTCACACCAGATGGGTTCCCTGGTTCGGCCAGATGAGTCTGCCCAGAGAGCTCTCCGTACGAAACGGCATTCTGTTCCAGACGCCCATCCGGGAGCTGGAGGCAATGCGCGGAGAAGAGATTCGCCATGAACAGGTTCTGATTGAGGATTCCGAAATTCAGCTGCCGGGTGTTCATGGGCGTACCGTCGATCTCGAGCTGGAGATTGAGCCGGTTGGTCCTCTGTTCAATCGCTTCGCTGTCCGTTTGGCACAGAACGAGCTCTATCACACCACCGTCAGCTTCCGTCCTCACGAATCTGTCCTGAAAATCGATCGGAAGTTCTCCGGGTCCCGCCGGGCCATCATCCACCAGCGCCGTGCCAAGGTCCGACACGACAACGGAAGACTCAAGCTGCGCCTCATCCTGGACCGTTTCAGTGCCGAGGTCTTCGTAAACGACGGCGAGCAGGTTCTCTCCGCTACCGTCAGCACCGAGCTCAGCGCCCAGGGAATCAGCTTCTTTGCCGACGGCGCCGTCCGGATCAGCGTTGTCAGTTATCAACTCGGGATCTGACCGATCCCGCTCATTCTTCTCCGGAGACCGTCCCGGTCTCCGGTTTTCTTTTTTGTAAACAGTTTCTGGGCCTGTATTTCGTCAGAAAAGCAGCATTCGTGCCTCATACGGCCGCAGGAACGACGGGTCCTCCCCTACGCTGTCATAGCTGCTGAGCAGAAGTCTGCCGCCTTTTTCCTCTTCCCGGAGAGGATTCGGCACCGGGTCGCCGAAGAAGTTGCATACAACCAGCAGCCTGTTCTCGCCGTCGTCCCGACGGTAGGCGAAGATGTGTCCATCCTCCTCCAGCAGCGGCTCATACGTTCCGTTCACCAGCACGGGCAGCTCTTTTCTCAGTCGGATCAGGGTCTTATAACAGGCAAAGACCGAGTCGTTCCGCGTGATCTGATCCTCCGCATTGATGTCCCGGTAATTCGGGTTCACTACCAGCCACGGCTCCCCGGTTGTGAATCCGGCGTTGGGTGCCGTGTTCCACTGCATAGGCGTCCGGGCGTTGTCGCGGCCCTTCCGCCGGATCACATCACGGATCCATTCCTCCGAATACCCTTTTTTGCGGCGTTCCCGCACCATGTTCAGGATTTCGATGTCCCGGCACTCCTCCACCCGGAAGTCGTAGTTGGTCATGCCGAGTTCTTCGCCCTGATAAACATAAGGCGTGCCCTGCATCCCGTGCAGGAGGATCGCAAGCATCTTTGCCGATTCTACCCGAAATGCCCCGTCATCGGCAAAGCGGGACAC
>CAZMXF010000368.1:0-3097 GCA_964570015.1 uncultured Oscillospiraceae bacterium
GCCGCGATCTCTCCGATCCGGTCCACATCGCAGAGATTTCCGTAAACATGGACCGGCAGGATGGCGACCGTCTTATCGGTGATCAGTGCCTCCAGCTTCTCCGGGTCCAGGGTATAGGTTTTCGGGTCAATGTCACAGAACACCGGCGTACAGCCGCAGCGCACGATGGCATGGGTTGTGGAGGCAAAGGTGAACGGCGTCGTGATGATCTCTCCGTGAAGACGGAAGGCCTCGATCACGTTCTCCAGGGCCAGATGCCCGTTGGTGAACAGGGCAATCTCCTCACAGCCCAGAAAGCGCTTCAGTTCCCGTTCCAGCTGCTGGTGCTTGCTGCCCATGTTGGTGAGCCAGTGGCTGTCCCAGAGTTCGCGGATTTCCTCACAGTATTCTTCAAAGGGCGGCATGGAAGACCGTGTCACATTGATCGTCATGTTCCATTCTCCTTTCACGAGTTCAGGCAGTCCCGCACCGCTTTGATGATAAAGGCCATCTCCTCCGCACCGTAGCGCTGGTCACAGGGAAGGGGCAGGATCTGTTCGGCCAGTCTGCAGGCTTCCGAATCCGCCGGCTGCTGTTCCGGCACATTCGGCCAGAGCATGGGGACAAAAATCTTCTGTTCGATCAGCTTCTTTCGGATCTTCTGCCCTTCCGGGAGCATCAGCGGATAGGCATACGCCCCCTCTGTCATGCGCAGGTTCAGACAGTTCACGGAACCAAGCCCTTCGTGCAGCAGCCGGAAGTTTTCCGTTCTTTTGGTTTTCACCCGGTCATAGTCCACCGCGTGCAGAAGATTCTTCGTCAGCTCGGACATGCTCTTCGGCTTTATAGAGAGATCGTCATTGTTCTGTGCGGCAGCGGCAAAGTATTCTCCCGCCGGGCGCTCGAAGCGGCCCAGGACAAAACCCATTCGCTCCCTCGACTCATCCGCCGGAAGCGTTTTCTCCGGCGCCTCGGTGTAGAGAAATCCGCCGTCCGGAACGCCGAGAAACTTCCGGCAGGTATAGAGCGTGTCCACACCCTTCAGCGGCAGGTCAAAATACGCCTGGGCATTGTCCACGATCAGTCTTGGAACATACGCGGCAATCCTCTGCAGCTCGTCCGCGGACAGTTGCCCGTAGAAGTTCACAAGATAGAACCATTCGTCCTCTTCCGTCTGCAGCGTCTTCGGACGTAGGTCCGTTCCTACGGGATAGAATCGGGTTTCAACCTCATGGGCCCGGCAGACTGCTTCGACGATATCGCAGTTGAAGTCCGGCAGCGCAATTTTCCGGATTTTGCGCTGCTCGATCAGGTAGCTGAGGCAGGCCCGGCCGCTGGAGAGCGCCAGTGCTTTCTCATGCAGCATTGGTCCCGTAAAACGTTCCAGTTCCAGATATCCGCCGATCTCCTTATGCATCCTGTTCTCCCTCTGTCAGGATCCGCGCCCAGCTTGAGACATCCGCCATGCGGGCGTCCCGCTCCGCTTCGGTGGGCCAGTTCAGCACCAGGGAACCCACGGCGTTGTTCGCGCCGGCAAAGGCTTCCACCGGATCTCCCGGATTCACCCAGAGATCTTCTTCCACCAATGACGCTCTCGCATCCTCTGCGATCCAGAGCTTCCGGAAGGCACCGCTGCGCTCTGCGTGCAGCATCACGATGGACCAGTGTCCCTGATAGACCGGATCGTGCATCTCCTCCACCGGCAGGCCCAGCGCGGCACGGACCGCGTTGTGCACCAGCCGTGTCCCAGAGGTGTATTCCAGCATCTCGCTCAGCCGGTTTCCGCCGCCTCTGGGCGAGACTTCCATGAGATAGGCGTTTCCGTCCGTCCCGAGACGCACTTCGACGTTATAAAGAGAGGTCCCCATGTGCAGCAGGCTCAGCAGCCGCTGCAGCTCCGAACGGAGCTCCTTCTGCTGGGGCGCCGGGATCGTGGACGGCCAGGTATAACCCACCGGCGCGTAGGGATTGTTGGCTTTGGGGTCAAAATACTGGTTATCGAAAGAGACAAACTTCAGTTCCCCGTCCACCGAGAAGCAGTCGGTATCCGAGGAAAAGCCCTGCTGCTGAATAAAGTCTTCCAGAATAAATCTTCCGCAGCGGGTAAATTTCAGTGCATACCGGATCGCCGCTTCCAGCTCCGCCGGGCTGTCCACCCGGCCGACGCCCTTGCTGCCCGCGTTGTCCACGGGCTTGACGATCAGGGGATAGGAAAAGTGCTCCGCTTCCCGCAGGGCGTCCTCGAGCGCCGTAAAGCTCCGGCATGTCGGCACCCGGAAGCCGTGCTCCCGCAGAAAGGCACGGAAGCGGCCCTTGTCCTGCAGGATCGCTACAGATTCATACGGCCCCACGTTCGGCAAGCCCATCTTCTCCGCCACATATGCTGCCGTAATCACGCCGGGGTCACAGGCAAAGGACATTACGCCGTCCACCTTCAGATCCTGTGCCAGCTTCAGCGTCGCCTCTTTGTCCACAATGCTCACGTTGTGGTACTCATCCGAAATCTTATGCGCGTAGTTGTCCGGGAGATAGTCACAGGTGATCGTATGGCAGCCCAGCGCCTTCGCCTCCCGGATCACCGGAACCAGATAACGCGAGCCGCCCAGCAGCAGCAGTTTTTTCATCGATTTTCTCCCGCCCTTCTTTTCTGAAGAATTGTTTTCGCCATATTGAGGATATAATCGAAGCTGTCCAGCTTCAGAAGCCTGGCGCCCAGGACATAGACCAGCGCCCCCAGCGGAACCTGGATCACAAGCGTCACCAGGTCAGGCAGGGAAATCAGCTGCACCGCCGCCACACAGCCCGCCATCGCCAGCGACAGCAACAGGCAGGGCAGCAGATCCTTCAGCTGAGTCCAGTAGGGATAACCCAGCAGCTTCTTGTTCGGCCAGGCGTTGATGAGCTGAGCCAGAATATCGCACAGCAGCTGTCCCAGCGCCATCGCCAGTACGCCGTAGTGCAGGGTGATCAGCAGAACGCTGGTCTCCACGATTTTCTTGATCACTTCCAGCCTCAGGAAGATATCGCTCCGTCCCATGGCCTTGATGGCGTTGAGGTTGGCCGTATGCAACGGATAAAACGCGTAGATTGCGCAGAAAATCTGCATAAACGGCACGCA
>CAZMXF010000369.1:0-3087 GCA_964570015.1 uncultured Oscillospiraceae bacterium
GCCATGCGTTTTGCAATTGCGTCGGCCTGCTGCGGGGGCAACTGAGCACCGTCAGACCAGTAGACTTTATACCCGTTGTACTCCTTCGGGTTGTGGCTGGCGGTAATATTGAGGCCTGCGGTTGCGCCATAGTAGCGGACGGCAAAGCTCAGCTCCGGAGTCGGACGCAATGCGTCAAAGATCCGGACATAGATTCCGTTCGCAGCCATCACTGCTGCGGCTTCCTCGGCATACTGGCGTCCGTTGAGACGGCAGTCATGTGCTATGACGATGCCCTTTTTCTTGGCTGTTTCTCCTTCAGCGCTGATTACATCTGCGAAGGCCTGGGTTGCATGGCGAATGATGTGGATATTCATGTTGTGCAGGCCGGTTTTCATGGTACCGCGCAGACCGGCAGTGCCGAACTCCAGCGGAGCATAGAATCTCTCCCGGATCTCTTTTTCGTCGTTGGCAATGGCATTGAGCTCTGCCCACTCCTGTTCGCTGAGTGCAGGGCTGTCCAGCCAACGCTGATACTCTTCCATGAATGTATGCATTTCATTCCTCCCGCGTTTATTGTTTTTATTTATGGTACTTTGACCCTTCCTTGATCTGAAACCCGCGATAGATCTGCTCCAGCAGCATAACGCGGGCGAGATGGTGCGGAAAAGTCATTTTCGACATACTCAAACGAAGGTCCGCTCGCTCCTTCAGTTTTTGTGAAAGGCCAAAAGAACCTCCGATGACAAAGCTGATACGCGGCCTTCCGGAATTCTCCGTCCGCGTCAGCAGTCCAGCAAACGCTTCGCTTTCCATCTGCCCTCCCTCGACGCAGAGGCAGACGAGGGTTCCGTCCTTCAGCAGCTTCTTTTCAATCTGTTCGGCTTCCCTGCTCAGCGCTGTTTCAATCTCCGAGACAGAGGGATTCTCACTGAGACGTTCCTCAGACAATTCGATCAGCTCAAGCCGGCAGAATGTTCCGAGCCGTTTGGAATATTCCGCTACAGCTTCCGAATAGAAGCGCTCTTTCAGCTTTCCGACACAGATGAGCCGAATATTCAGCATCAGGATGCAGAGAATGCTCTTGCTGCAAGGGCATCTTCTTCGTCATAATGTACCCGGATATCTGCCCCCAGTGCATTCAGCTTCTCAACAAAGCGCTCATATCCGCGCTCGATAAAGTGGATATCGTCGATCTCGGTCACACCGGATGCAACCATCCCGGCAATGACCATCGCCGCACCGGCACGCAGGTCACAGGCATGTACCGGCGCACCCGTGAGTCTTCGGCCGCCATCGATCACGGCCACACGCCCGTCCACCTGGATTTCCGCGCCCATTTTGCGCAGCTCATTGACATACTTGAAACGGTTGTCGTAGATTCCTTCAGTAATGACCGAAGTCCCGTTCGCGAGGCAAAGCAATACACCGAACTGCGGCTGCATGTCCGTCGGGAAGCCGGGATACGGCATCGTCTTGAGGTTGATACGCCGCAGACTGGTCGGTCCCTTGACCAGAAGGGCTTCCTCATACTCCTCAATTACGGTTCCGGTCTCACGCAGCTTTGCACTGATTCCTTCCATATGCTTGGGGATAATGTTTTTGATCAGGATTTCTCCGCCCGTCGCCGCCGCCGCGACCATATAAGTCCCGGCCTCAATCTGGTCCGGAATAATGGTGTAGCTGCCGCCGTGCAGTTCCTCCACCCCGTTGATCTTGATGGTGTCGGTGCCGGCTCCGCGTACATCCGCCCCCATGGAGTTGAGGAAGTTCGCCAGATCGACAATATGCGGCTCTCTCGCAGCATTTTCAATGATGGTTCTGCCCTCTGCAAGGACCGCTGCGATCATGATGTTCATCGTGGCTCCGACAGAGACCTTGTCCAGATAGATTCTGGCCCCATGAAGTCTGCCGTCCGCGGTATCCGCATAGACAAAGCCGTTCTTTACGCTGATCTCCGCTCCGAGCGCCCGCATGCCTTTGATATGCTGATCGATCGGCCGAACACCGAAGTTACAGCCGCCCGGCATCGTGGTCTTTGCACTGCCGAAACGTCCCAGCATGGACCCGATCAGATAGTAGGAGGCACGAATCTTACGCATCAGGTCATAGGGGGCGTCCTGATAACGTGTATCGGTACAGTCGATTTCAATTGTGCTCTTATTCAGATAACTGACCCGGGCCCCCAGCTGGGTCAGAATTGTAAGCAGGGTATCTGTGTCGCTGATTTGCGGGATATTCTCAATCCGGCACACGCCCTTAACCAGAAGCGCCGCCGGAATAATCGCGACTGCTGCATTTTTTGCACCGCTGATTTCAACTTCGCCGTGCAGCGCAGTTCCGCCGCGGATGATATACTGATCCATGGAACACCTTCCCATTTGCTCTGGCGCTGTCAAGGCAACGCCGGCGAAATATATTACCATAGAATCGCCCAATTGGCAAGCAAATTCCTGGAATGCTCAAAAAAGCGCATTATCAGTATAACACAGAACTGCCCTGTTTTCCATATGAAACTTCCAAAAAAATAGCCATTCTTTGGAAAAAATAGAGTATATGACACAATTATACGGCAAAATAGTGTTTCTTCGCTGTCAAGCGTTGACAATTCGGTTTCATTATGTAAACGAGGGGGCAGTTTGATACACTCCCCTCGCCAGCTTTTGCTGTATCAGCCTTTCACCGTAGTCAGGAACAGCAGATACCCGTCGCCGTCGCCAGGATACTGGTAGTCGCCGATGTATTGGTCATTTGTATATGCAGTAAAATCTCCCCACCTGCATTCAAATGGGAGATACTCCCAGTCTGTCGGCAGCTCGATGGTCTCCCTGCGAAGCTGCTGCTCGAAACCTGAATAGGTCTCCCAAAGCACCTCAATGGTGCGCAGCGGCCTGTCCCAGCTGTCCATAAAGTGAAATTCCGTGGGGGCGGCCGAATAATCGAACTCCGTGATATTGCCCACCTCGCCGTTGTCGTTCAGGCTCATCACTTCCCGCAGTACAAGGGTGCCCCGGTCAAATGCGAGCTTCTGCCGGTACCCGCTGCTGTAGATTGCATCCGCCCAGATCAGGTCTCCTTCGATCCGATCCAGCTTCATTACAGCCGGCC
>CAZMXF010000370.1:0-3077 GCA_964570015.1 uncultured Oscillospiraceae bacterium
TCTGCTTTGGTTTCGGAGGAAAAGGACATGGCGGGCTCCTTACTTGTCGATATCCCGGTTGATGTTGACGGAACTGACATTGTTGGCCACCAGATGCTTGTGCAGCGCGGAGGCGAGCGCCACGCTGCGGTGACGGCCGCCGGTGCAGCCGATGGCAATGGTGAGGGTGAGCTTGCCCTCTTCAATATAGTATGGGAGTAGGAAGGCGATCATTTCTTCGAGCTTCTCCAGAAATCTGCGGGTCTGCGGGTGGCTGAAGACAAACTCCGCCACCGGGCGGTCGAGACCGGAGAGGGGACGAAGCTCGTCCACATAAAAGGGATTGGGAAGAAAGCGGGCGTCAAAAACCAGATCCGCATCGAGCGGAATCCCGTGTTTGAAGCCAAAGGACATCACGGTGACATCCAGACCGCGCTTGCGGCCTTCTCCGGCAAAGAGAGAGAAGAGACGATTCTGCAAAACACCCAGGGTCATGGAGGAGCTGTTCACAACATAGTCTGCGCTGCGCTTGATCGGTGCGAGGAGCTCTTCTTCCTTCTGCACCGCTTCCTCGGTGCTGATACCCTTTTCCGCCAGGGGATGGGGCCGGCGGGATTCCTTGTAACGCCGGACCAGAGTCGGGAGATCTGCGTCCATGTAGAGAATGCGCACGTCACAGTCCATTTTGCGCAGTTCTTCGATGGTATTCGGCAGTTCCCCAAAGCCTTCCCGATCCCGGATATCGGTAACGAGGGCGACCTTTTCATAGCGGCCGCGGGTGTCCAGGCAGAGTTCGGCAAAACGGGTCATCAGGGCGACAGGCAGATTGTCGACGCAGTAATAATCCAGGTCCTCCAGCACGTCTGCGGCACGGGTCTTGCCCGCACCGGAGAGACCGGTGATGATGAGAAATTCCATCAGATGCTCCTATTCTTCGACAGGCTCCGAAACAGCGGAAACGCGGTTGCGGGAGACCTGCGGTCCGTTATCCTCCAGACGGTAGTCCGGCGGGAGAATCATGATTTCGGGTTCGAGAAAAACGCCGCTTTGGCGGTAGACCGTGTTGCGCACATGCATCATCAGATCGTAGACATCGTGAGAAGTGGCGTCACCCCGGTTGACGACAAATCCGGCGTGTTTTTCCGAGACCTGCGCCCCACCGACGGAGTAACCCTTCAAACCTGCTTCATCGATCAGGGCGGCGGCATAGTGGCCTTCCGGGCGGCGGAAAGCGCTGCCCGCGGAAGGAAGATCCAACGGCTGCTTGGAACGGCGCTTATCGCCCAGCTCCTGCATACGGGCAGAAATAGCCTGGGGATCGTCCTGCTCTAGACGGACCACGGCGCTGAGAACAATGCATCCGGGTGTTTTCTGAAAATAGCTCTGGCGGTAACCGAAAGCGCAGTCGGCGTTGGGCAATTCATAAAGACACTGATCGGGAATGAAGAGAAAAACGACGCTCTCGACCACATCCTTGAGCTCGCCGCCATAGGCGCCGGCATTCATGATACATCCGCCACCCAGCGTACCGGGGATGCCTCCGGCAAACTCCAGGCCTTTCAGCCCGTTTTCCTGCGCAAAGGCAGCCAGACGTGCGAGAGACACGCCGGCCTCGGCGTAGATGGAGCCGTCCGGCAGCAGGAAGAGCTTCTGAAGCTTCTCCGTGCTGATGATGAAGAGATCATTCAGTCCCTCATCGGGGAAAAGAATATTGGTGCCGTTGCCCAGGATGAATGGGGCAATGTGATGCTGCTTCAGAGTGTCGCAGAGCTTTGTGAGGCTGGTGACATCCGAAGGGACGGCAAGTGCGCGAACCGGTCCGCCGATGCGAAAGGAGGAATGAGCCTTCATCGGTTCATTCTCCAGAAGCTTCATGCCGGGAAACTGTTCTTTGACGGCCTGGATGGCCTGTTCAAGGTTTTCCATTTGGTCTCCTTAGAATGCTGATCAGTATTTGAGGTAAACTCAGAATGCAGCGTTGTCAATGGCAAAATCATGTGCGGCAGTCAGCATCTCCGCAGCGTTATAGCCCATTTTCTTCTGGCGGTTGTTCATAGCAGCCAGTTCCAGAATGACGGCGAGGTTTCGGCCGGGGGTGACCGGAATGGTGACACGGGGAAGCTTGACCCCGAGGATCTCTTCCGTCTCACTTTCCAGGCCGAGACGGTCATATGCCTTCCCGTCTATCCAGTGTTCCATCCGAACCACGAGGTCAATGCCGGTGTGGGGAAGAACCGCACCGACGCCGTAGATGTGCCGGACGTTGATGACGCCGATTCCGCGCAGTTCCATATAATAGCGGATGATCTCCGGTGCGGAGCCGATCAGCATGTTTTCACCGATAAGCTTGATCTCCACCGCGTCGTCAGCAACCAGACGGTGGCCGCGCTTGATGAGCTCGAGGGCGGTCTCGCTTTTGCCGATGCCGCTGTCGCCCATCAGGAGGACGCCCTCACCGTAGATGTCGACCAGAACACCATGGGTCGTGAGACGGGGAGCAAGATAATCGTGGAGCAGGAAGATCACTCTGGCCTGAAAATCGGACGTATCTGTAGGGGTGTAGAAGACGTTGCGGTCATACTTCTCCGCCATCTCGAGACACTCCGGGAAGGGTTCGCACTTGTGGCAGATGACGAGGGCGGCAATATCATAGGCCATGAAGCGGTCGAAGGCTTTCAGCCGCTCTTCATGACTGAGGGTGTCGAGATAGGTCGACTCGACCATGCCGATCACCTGCATGCGTTTGGGGTCGAAGTAGTTGTAGAATCCGGTCAGCTGCATCGCGGGCCGGTTCACATCGGCCATGGTCAGGACGGCGGTCTCGTAGTCCCTGGAGAGATGGAGCGGCTGAAGATTCATATCCTTTACGACGGTTTTTAGGGGAATGGTATACTTGCTCGCCATGAGAAAACCTCCTGTCTGTATGTCATGGTTTTGTTATTTTCTCTATTATAAAATTCACGGGAGTATTTGGCAAGCAAAATTTACACGCACCCGGGTGTAAAAAGTAAAGAATTCCGCAAAAAAGAACTTGCTTTTCTGCCCCTGTTCTGCTATTATATACAAGCTGTCTTTCAGCAAACACAAGCAAGGAGGTG
>CAZMXF010000371.1:0-3056 GCA_964570015.1 uncultured Oscillospiraceae bacterium
ATGCCCGTCATGAACATGTTCGACGCCAAGCTCATCCGTGAGGGTGACAAGTACTTCGCACAGCTGGCCGACTACAAGGTCGAGCTCTCCGCTGAAAAGGAAGCGCGCCTCCTGAAGAACAATGTCCAGACCCAGGATGTCATCCTCGGTGTCCGTCCCGAGCACACCGACCTCGCCGACAAGGGTGTTCCCGCGAAGGTTGACGTCTCCGAAATGATGGGCTCCAGCGTGCATCTGCATGTCTCTGCCGAGGGCCGCGATGTCATCATCATTGTCCCGACCATCGACATGAAGGGCAACTTCGCCATCGGTGACAGCCTGAACTTCGCGTTCCAGGGCAATGTCGTCCATGTCTTCAGCAAGGAGACCGAGAAGAACCTCGAGTTCTGATCTTCCTCTCTGTTATTTTGTTCTTTTGAAACCCTCCCGCCGAGAGGCGGGAGGGTTTCTTTGAGGTCTTATGGAGTATTCTGAGTTTGAAACCCGATACATGTCCCGGCTGAATCCCCAGCAGCGGGAAGCGGTTCTCTCCGTGGAGGGGCCGGTGCTGCTGCTTGCCACACCCGGCAGCGGAAAGACCACTGTCCTGGTGATCCGTCTGGGCTACATGGTTCTCTGCTGCGGCATTGATCCGCGCCGGATCCTGACCATGACCTATACCCGGGCCGCCACAAAGGACATGCGGAGCAGATTCGCTTCCCTCTTCGGAGAAGAACTGGCAGGGTGCCTGCAGTTTCGCACCATCAACGGCGTCTCCTCCAAGCTTGTCTCCTATTCCGCTGCACGCTTTGGCAAAGAGCCCTTTGCCCTTCTCGGAGAAGACGGAGAGCGCAGCCGGATTCTGAGCGCACTGTATCAGGCCGTCAACGAAGAATATGCCGAAGACAGCACACTGCGGGAAGTCGGTACCGCAATCACCTTTATCAAGAACATGATGCTCTCGGAGGATGAGATCAAAGCCCGCAAATGGTCCGTTCCCTGTCTGCCCGAGCTATTCCGCCGCTATCAGATGGAGCTTCGCAGCCGGCACGTCATGGACTATGACGACCAGATGGTCTATGCGCTCACACTGCTTCGCCGTTTTCCGGATGTTCTGGACAGCTTTCAGGAGCAGTATCGCTACCTCTGTGTGGATGAGGCTCAGGATACCTCAAAAGTCCAGCACGAGATCATCCGGCTGCTCGCCTCCAGATATGAAAATCTCTTCATGGTGGGAGATGAGGATCAGAGCATCTATGCCTTCCGGGCTGCATACCCGGATGCGCTGATGTCCTTCTCCGCCGATCATCCCGGGGCCAGGCTGCTCCTGATCGAAGAGAACTACCGCTCCACTCCGGAGATTGTGGAAGCCGCAGACGGCTTTGTTGTGAAAAACAGGTTCCGGCACCCAAAGGCCATGCGGGCCGTTCGGGAAAGCGGCCTGCCGGTTAGGATGATCCCGGTAGCGAACCGGCAGGCACAGTATGATTATATTTTTTCCCGCCGGGAAGCCTGGGGAGACGAGACCGCAATCCTCTTCCGGAACAACGACATTGCGCTCCCTCTGATCGACCGCTTTGAGCAGGAAGGAATTCCGTATCGCTGCCGGAATTACGAAGACAGTTTCTTCACGCATCGCACTGTCCGCGATATCGTCGACACCATATGCTTCGCTTCCGCGCCCGACAATGCAGAGCTCTTTCTCCGCCTGTATTACAAGTTCAGCGCCGGCATCAGCGGCAGCGCAGCCCGTCAGGCCGTCCGACTGGGTGCGGACAGTGGGAAGAATCTCTTTCAGGTTCTGCTCTCCTGCTCCGATCTGAAAGAAACCTCCCGGGATTCCGTTGTACGCATTCTCCAGAGTCTCCGCAGGCTTTCTTCCGATTCTGCCGAGCAGGCGATCCGACGGATCTGGGAGGATCTGCGCTATGGGAAATACGTGGAGTACCGTGGGATGGACAGCGGAAAGTATTTCATTCTCCAAATGCTCTCCCGGGATCTTCCCTCTTCCGCCGCTCTCCTGGACAAGCTGAACCAGCTCCGCGAGGTCATCTCGACTCATGAGAACCACGGCGGCCCCGTTCTCTCTACCATCCATTCCAGCAAAGGCCTGGAATATGACCGGGTGGTTCTGCTGGATATGCTGGACGGGATTCTGCCCTCCCTGCCGGCTGTTCGGGCGAATACCGATGACGAGATCCGGGTATACGAGGAAGAGCGCAGGCTCTTCTACGTTGGGATGACCCGGGCGCGGGATGAGCTTTGTATCTTTCTCCCTCGGGAAGGCGCGAGCTTTCCCCGGGAGATCGCAAAGGCGCTTCCGCTCTCCGGTTCCGACCGCCGCAGGCTGTTCGGCTTTCTCCGTCTGCCGCTTCCGATTCTCCGGCCGCATCCGGCCCCCAAAAAGGATTCTGACCCGGCCCTGTCCCTGTCCCGGATTGTGGTCGGCTCCCGTCTTGTACACAAGACCTTCGGTCCCGGCACGGTGTATGAGATTTCCGGTGATATCGTCACCGTCGACTTTGACGGCGCGGGTCGGAAGAAGCTCAGTGTCTCCGTCAGTCTGCAGGCCGGTTTGCTTTCTCTCTTTTGAGGTTGACAGAAGATTCTTTTCTCTCTATAATGAAACAGAAATTAAAAAGCATCTGTGCTTATTTCGCCAGATGTCTTTTTTATCGAATCGGAGGAATCCTTATGAAAAAAGTCTTTTCCAGTCTTCCCTTCCGTCTGCTGATTGCTCTCGTCATCGGCATCCTGCTCGGTCAGGTCTTCGGCGAGGTTCCGATGAAGGTTGTCGTCTCCCTGCAATATATTCTCGGTCAGCTCATCATGTTCTGTGTTCCGCTGATCGTCATCGGCTTTATTGCCCCGTCCATCACCCGGATGGGCAACAACGCTTCCCGCATGCTGGGTGTCGCTGTTGTGATTGCCTATCTCAGTTCCATCTGCGCGGCTTTCATGAGCACCGCAGCCGGTTACGGGCTCATCCCGCACCTTTCCATCGTGACCGATGTGGAAGGTCTTCGTGATCTGCCGCCGGTTATCTTCCAGCTCAACATACCGCAGATCATGTCCGT
>CAZMXF010000372.1:0-3046 GCA_964570015.1 uncultured Oscillospiraceae bacterium
ATCCAGCCCGACAACTGTCAGCAATACCGCAACCGTCAGAGCCTATGCCAGTCTTACCGGCAGCGCAAGAGTCCGGAAGAGCTCGTCCATATCAGACATTTCAAACAATAACAGCTGCTACACTCTGAGCGGCGCCATTTACGCGATTTATTCCTCGGAAGCCGAGGCACGCGAGGAGATCAATGCTCTTGCTATGATCACCACGGACGCCTCCGGAGAATCTGAAACAGTTGAACTTGCTGTGGGAACGTACTACCTGAAAGAAATCTCAGCGCCGCGCGGATTTGCCCTGAACAGCGAGATTGTACCTTTTTCGGTTTCGGCTGGGGAGGCCGCCACGGTTCCGGTATCGGACATCCCGCTGTCTGATCCTGTGCCGGTTCTGCTGAGGAAGATAGATGAATCGACAGGGGAGGCCCGTCCCGCCGGAAGCACGAATCTTGGCGGCGCGGAATTCAGTATCAGCTTCTACGGCGGGCTTTACAGCACCGCGGACCAGGCCGAGGAAAGCGGAAGCCCGTTAAGATCCTGGATTGTCAAGACTGATGAGGACGGTTACGCGGATCTGCGCGATCCTTCCTATATCATTTCCGGAGACGAACTGTGGCACAGCCCATCCGGTGAAATCTCACTCCCTCTGGGTTCCGTTGTCATTTATGAAACGAAAGCACCGGCAGGGTATAAGCTTAATCCTTTCCATTATATTGTAAATATCACGGGGGATTGGCAGGGGGGTTCGGTTGTCCGGACCTATAATGCGCCGGAAATCCCTGAAACCCCCTTTCTCGGCAGTGTTTCAGTCCGGAAAACCGACGCGGATCAATCAGTCCCTCAGGGAAATGCAAGCCTTGCAGGGGCCGTCTTCGGCCTGATTAATGAGAACAGCAGCAGTGTAACCATCAACGGGGTAGAGACAGCTCCCGGCGACGTGGCTCTTGTTTTGGAGACCGATACAAGCGGAGCAGCATCTTCCGGTCAGGTCATACCATTCGGCTCATATTCTGTAAGAGAAATACAGCCGTCAGAGGGATATGAGTTGAATACGCTCTGGAATTCAGGCGTTTTTGCGATTACTGAAGATGGCCAGACCATTGACGCGGGAGCCTGCCCGGAGACTGTTGTACGGGGCGGTATTTCTGTCCAGAAGACAGACTCGAATCTCGGAACCGTGACCCCATACGGAGACGCGTCCTTTGAAAACATTGTATTTAATGTAATAAACGACTCAGCAGCCAGCGTCGTCGTTGAGGGTGTTTCATACGCTCCGGGTGAAGTGGTGATGCAGATTACCACAGACTCGTCCGGTTTTGCGACCACAGGGAGCGGTGTTCTGCCCTATGGACAGTACCTGGTAACCGAGGAGTGTGCTCCGGATGACTGTGGATATGCGGTGAATGTCGATTACCGCAGTACCGTTTCCGTTACCGCAGATCAGGTATTCAGTGCTGATGCATGCGGTAATCTGCCAAACCTTTACGGAGGCGTTTCCCTCTATAAGGTGGATAAAGCAACTGGGACAGGTTCCGCACAGGGCGATGCCAGTCTGGAGGGCGCTGAGTTTGAAATCATCAACAGATCCGCTAATGCCGTAACCGTTGAAGGGCAGAATTACGGAATCAATGAAGCAGTTGCGGCGATCAGGACAGATGCCTCCGGCTTCGCGGAATCCGATTTAATCCTTCCAAAGGGGACCTACTCAATCAGAGAATCGGCAGCATCGGAAGGATATCATCTGAATCCGGAATGGGAAAAGACCTTTGCTGTCCGGGAAAACGGAGCTGTCTTCAGCTTTACGGATGAGGATGCATGCGGGGAGGATCTGATCTGCGGCAGCATCGCCGTCCAGAAAGTTGACGGGGATTCTTTAACTGCGATTCCTCAGGGCGGCGCCTCTCTGGCCGGCGCGGAAATCCAGATAAAAAATGCCTCGGAACAGCCGGTAATCGTAAACGGAACCAGGTATGAAACCGGAGAAGTCATCACAACGATCACCACGGATGAGCAGGGTTATGCGGCCACTCCCGACCAGATGCTTCCGTATGGCAGTTACGAACTGGTGGAAACCAAAGCCCCACGAGGTTACGGGATCAACCTGGACTGGAATCCTGTCGTTTTGATCAGGGATGAATCCCAGGTCCTTCTGGACGGAGAAAGAGCTCTGATTGATGATGTGGCCCGCGGCGATATATCTTTCATCAAGGTCGACGGAACGAATATGCGCCGTCTTCAGAACATTCCTTTTCTGATCACAAGTCGGACAACAGGGGAGAGCCATGTTGCCGTTACGGATGAAAACGGGATCTTCAGCTCTGCCGCCCTTGATAAGACAATCAATACAAACGGCAATGACGCAGCGTTAACCGGGGACACCGTGGATGAAAGCATGCTCGACAGCAGCTTCGGGATCTGGTTTTACGGCCAGAATACCGGCAAGGCGCCAAGAAATGAAAAGGGCGCGTTTCCTTATGATACCTATGAATTCCGTGAGCTTCCTGCAGAAGCAAACGCCATGTATGAGCTGGTATCCTTCGAGGCTGTGATCACAGAGGAAGGGCGGTTTATCGATTTGGGAACGGTGGATGACAATCCCATTCCGCATGTTGTAACTGAGCTTCTGGACAGTGATACCAATGATCACATTGCCGCTGCGGGGACCGTTACTCTCAACGACCGGATCAGCTACTACGCGCTCAGGACAGATAAGACCTATGAGATCAGAGGATCTCTTGCAGACCGTGAAACCGGAACGCCGGTAACGGTCGGTGGAATACCGGTTACTGCAACAACAGGTAACTTCCGTCCCCGTGCCCCTGAAGGTACGGTCACACTCAGCTACTCTTTTGACGCATACGATCTGGCTGGGAGAACCGTTGTCGCGATTACCGAGCTGATCGAGGACGATGTGGAGGTCTATGAAGACAATGACCTGAGTAATGAAGATGAAACTGTTTACTTCCCTCAAATCCATACTGTCGCCCACGGCAACAATGGAGAGAAGGAATTTGACGCTTCAGAAGAAATCAGGATCATCGATACGGTATCCTAT
>CAZMXF010000373.1:0-3045 GCA_964570015.1 uncultured Oscillospiraceae bacterium
AGCCAGATCGAGTCCTCATAAATCGAACGGTAGAGAGACTGCCGGGTGGCCTCGTCAAAGCTGTCTCCGTGGGAGAGCAGGTTGCTTGCGTTGCCGGAGATGGAGGTCAGCGGTGTCCGCAGGTCATGGGAGATAGCCCGCAGCAGGGTGGAGCGCAGTCGTTCATTCTCGATCTGCACGGTGGCGGCTTCCCGCTCCCGTGCGTTCTCCTCGGCCTGGCGAGCGGCATCTTTCAGGCGTACCGCAAGCGTACTGGTGATGAAGGAGGTCAGGAACAGGGCCAGAAAAACCACGGGATAGCCCGGCTCCAGTACCTGCAGGGAGAAACGCGGATCGACAAAAAAGTAGTTAAACAGCAGGACCGAGACGACCGAGCACACCAGACTGTAGACACGATGGGAGGTTCCGATGGCGATCATCAGCACACCCAGCAGATAGGACATCATGATCGTGGAATCGGAAAAATCCAGCCGGTAGAAAAGTGTCCCCAGAAGCGTCGAGATGGTGAGAAAGAACAGGCTGAGGGCAAGATCCAGGACGACCGAGGATCGTTTGTCGAAAAGCTGCATGATGTTGACCCTTCCGGCTTTCATGTGATAATTCACATATACCACTTATACCAGAGTATAAAGAAATTGTAAAGACAATTTTATGCGCTCAGTATCGCATAAAACGGATTAAAACAGGATTAAGACTTTGTTTTCGATATTAAGATTATATAAAGAAACGAGAGGATACAGAAGCGGACAGAATAATAAAGATGTACCTGTTTCTAACTGAAAGCACTGGTTTAATAAGGAATATTGCTGATTGTATGCAAGAACAGCAAACCGTACTGCCGTTTGGAAAGCGGCAGAACGGTTTGCAGAATATTTAAACTCGATATTAATCTGTTTATAGAAAAGGATAACTGAGACGGTGAAAGCAAGCTGAAGATATTACCGCCCGGATCCTGAACATAGCGGGAACAGATCAGGCTTTGGCCTCCCGGGCCTGCTTGATGGACAGGCCGATCCGCTTCTTCTTCTCGTCGACACTCAGGACGACCACCTGCACCACGTCGCCGACGGATAGAACCTCGGACGGGTGACGGATGAAACGGTCGGAAATCTCCGAGATGTGCACAAGGCCGTCCTGATGCACACCGATGTCGATAAAGGCGCCGAAGTCGATGACGTTGCGGACGGTGCCGGAGAGCTTCATGCCGGGCTTGAGGTCGGAGATCTCCAGCACGTCGGTCCGAAGGATCGGCTTGGGGAGCTCATCGCGGACATCGCGGCCCGGCTTCATCAGCTCCTGCATGACGTCCATCAACGTCGGGAGGCCGATGCCGATCTCTTCGGCGGCCTTGGCTGTGCCGTAGTCTTTCACCCGGCCGGGCAGATCCGAAAGCTTTCCGGCGCGGAGGTCGGCGTCGCTGTGACCGGTCAGCGTGAGCAGGGCCGAGGCGGCGGCGTAGGACTCCGGGTGCACGGCGGTGTTGTCAAGAATATTTTTGCTCTCGGGGACGCGCAGGAAGCCGGCACACTGCTGGAAGGCCTTCGGCCCCAGCTTCGGCACCTTCTGCAGTTGTTTGCGGTCCCGGAAGGGGCCGTTCTCTTCCCGGAAGGCGACGATGTTTTTGGCTGTGGTCGCGGTGAGTCCGGACACCCGGCGAAGCAGCGAGGGCGATGCGGTGTTGACATCCACACCGACCGCGTTGACACAGTCCTCCACGACGGCGTCCAGCGCGGACTCCAGCTGCTTTTCGGGCATGTCATGCTGATACTGACCGACACCGATCGCCTTCGGCTCGATCTTGACCAGCTCGGCCAGAGGATCCTGGAGACGCCGGGCGATGGAGACGGCGGAACGGAGATTGACGTCGAACTGGGGAAACTCTTCTGCACCGAGCGGGCTGGCGGAGTATACCGAGGCGCCGGCTTCGGAGACAATCATATAGCTCAGGTTTGCCCCGCGCTCGTTCTCCTGCCTGATGAGCTCGATGGCCATCTGTTCCGTCTCGCGGCTGGCGGTTCCGTTGCCGATGGCAATGTGTTCCACGCCGTATTTGCGGACCAGCGAGGCAAGCTTCTGGATGGCCTCGTTCTTCTGCCGTTCGCCGTAGGTGGGGTAAACGACGGCGGTGTCCAGAACACGGCCGGTTCCGTCGACTACGGCGACTTTGCAGCCCATGCGATAGCCGGGGTCAAGGCCCATGGTGACTTTGCCCTTGACGGGCGGCTGCATCAGGAGCGGGCGCAGGTTCAGTGCAAACTGGCCGATGGCGCCTTCGCAGGCTTTCTCGGTGAGCTCGGAGCGGACCTCGCGTTCCAGAGACGGGAAGAGCAGCCGGTCCTAGGCGTCGAGCGCCGCGGCGCGGATGAACTCCATCGCGGCGGTACCCGGCATGACTACGGCGCGATAGACCGTACGCATCGCCGTGTCGTGGTCCAGCAGGACCGAGACCCGAAGCATCTTTTCCTTCTCCCCGCGGTTGACGGCGAGAATCTGGTGCCCCTGCAGGCGGGAGAGATTCTGTGTGAAGTCGTAATAGAGCTGGTAGACCGAATCCTCCTCGGTGGCAGCCTCGGAATGAAGCTGGCCGATCCGCCCCAGCAGCTCCTTCAGTGCCTTGCGGAGCTCGGCGCTGTCGCTGATCTGCTCGGAAATGATGTCGGAAGCGCCGGCCAGCGCATCTTCTATGGTTTCCACGCCCTTTTCCGGATCGATATACTCCGCTGCGGCTTCCTCCGGAACGGGGCAGTCCCGATCCTGACGGAAAAGCAGTTCCGCCAGAGGTTCGAGCCCCTTTTCCTTCGCAATGGTGGCACGGGTGCGGCGTTTCTGCTTATAAGGACGGTAGAGGTCTTCAAGCTCGGCAAGAGTCCTGGCCTTTCCGATGGCGGCAGCCAGTTCTTCCGTGAGCTTGCCCTGCTCCTCGATGGAGCCGAGGACGGTTTCGCGGCGCTCCTGAAGATTGCGCAGGTATTGCAGACGCGTCTCCAGCGTACGCAGGACGGTGTCGTCCATTGCACCGTGCAGCTCCTTGCGGTAGCGGGCGAT
>CAZMXF010000374.1:0-3034 GCA_964570015.1 uncultured Oscillospiraceae bacterium
CGGAGGCGGAGTTGATGTATTCCTTCTCGATGGAGCAGACCGGCAGACCGAAGTCGCGTTTGAGGATGACGGTATCGATGACGCGTTCATAGCTCCAGTACTCGCAGAACTTGTTGGAGGCGATGATGACGCCGTCGGCGTGATATTCCTTCGCCAGATCTGCGATGCGTTTCTTTCTGGCACGCATCTCGTCCTGCGGCATGAAGCGCGGGCAGTTGGAGGTGGAGAGATAATGTCTGGCAATGGCCATGAGGGGATCCTCGCCCTCGGCGACCACGATGGGTTGACGAGACTCGACGGCACCGTAGCAGTAGCGGTCGCAGACGACGCGGGCGCCGCAGCTTTCAACCAGCTTGGTGAAGTCGGGATCGTCGTTCTCAGAGCCGGCCAGGACGACTTTGCAGCGGAATTCCTTCTTCTGGTCGGGCTCACGGGTCTTCATCTCCTCTGCGGTCTCACGCAGATAGGGGAGAATCAGATACTTGGGACATACGAGGGAAACCAGCTGAATCACATGGAACTCATAACCGGTAATGGTGGGGTTGTCCAGCTTGCGGTAGTCGCCGATCTCATTGATGAGGCGGCTGACTTCATTCTGCTGCTCCACTGCGGCCATAATTGCCTCGTCAGAGGTGTCAATGCCGAAGTGAGCAGTCAGTTCGTCGAGCACATGGGCACGGAGCTGATCACGGAAGTGCTCATAGGAGATCTGATTGTTCTTGAAGGGAACGTCGCTGAAAGAGCAGAAGAAGTCATCGTTGTCGATGATGCGCATATCTTTGACGGAGTCAAGGTGCTTCTGTTCCAGATGCTCCTGGAAACGGCAGGTGGCAGTGCAGGTCTCGGTAGCCATCTGGGCATCGAGGAAATTATAGCCACCTTCGAGTGCGCGCTCCAGCAGGCTCCTGGCAAAGTGGCAGACGCGGGAAGACATGTAGTAGGTCGCGATGTCCGGGGATGTGCAGCGGGGTGCTCTCAGACGGACCGAGAAGCAGCCGGGCAGGTCGAGAAGCACTTCAGGCATGAAATAGCAGGTGTAGCCAATCGCGCGCTTGCCTTCGGCTTTTGCCTGCTTGACAAGGTCGTTGTTGGCTTCCTGAAGCAGATTCTCAAAATAGATCAGGTGTTTGAGATCTCTCACAGATAACCCTCCATAAGATTTTTTCACGGGCAGATGCCACGTAGGGCACCGGTCCGCACATACGGTCGTGGGGTGCAAAAAGACACAATAATCCCCCTACTTTCACAGATTTTATTATAGTCGCCCGTCAAAGCCTTGTCAATTATATTTTATATAAATTGACCAAAGAAAAGAGGAGAAATAACGGAATTCTTGTATTTTTTGACACTTTTTGAAGAAGTGTCTAAACGAATGAAGAAGCGATTTTGCAGGATGGGAAGCCGGCATTTTGCAAAGCGCGCGACACAAAAAACGAAGTCCGCGAAAACGGGACAGGACGGGTAAAAAAACGCCGCACATCCCGGAAGGGCCGTACGGCGCAGAGGTGTAATATAATGCTGTGAACAGAGAATGTCTTACATACGCTCCGGAGCGGAGACACCGATAATGCCGAGGGCAATCTCAATGACCTGACGCACGGCGGCACAGAGAAGCAGACGGGCTTCCAGAATACCGGGCTCCGCGTCCTTGATGCGGCAGACGGTATAGAACTTGTGGAAGCGGGTGGCAAGCTCCGTGACGAACTTGTTGACGCGGCTGGGGTCATAGTCCCGGGCGGCGAGGCGGATCTCTTCGGGGAGAGCGGCGAGCTGCTTGATGAGCTCCTGCTCCTCCGGCGTGTTCAGCAGCGCGGTGTCGGCGGAGACCGCGGCCTCCACGCTGTGGCCCTGAGCGGCCAGAGCGGCAATCAGGGTGCAGATCCTCGCGTGGGCGTACTGGACGTAATAGACCGGGTTTTCGCTGTCCTGACGGACGGCGAGATCAAGGTCAAACTCCACCGGGGACTCCGGACGGGTGTTGAAGAAGTAGCGGGCGGCGTCCACCGGAACTTCATCCAGAAGATCCGTCAGAGAGATGGCCTTGCCGGTGCGCTTGGACATCTTTTCGGGCTTCCCGTCGCGCATGAGCTTGACCAGCTGCATGAGGACGATGTCCAGGCGGTGCTCGCCGTCGAGATCCAGCGCGTCCATTGCACCCTTGAGACGGGCAATGTGCCCGTGGTGATCGGCACCCCAGATGTTGATGGCCTTGTCGAAGCCGCGAATCTCCAGCTTGTTGCGGTGATAGGCGATGTCCGCGGCAAAATAGGTGTAGAAGCCGTTGGAGCGGCGCAGCACATCGTCCTTCAGATCCAGCTTGGCGATGGCTTCCTCGCTCTTGCCTTCGGCGAGCAGCTTGCTGCCGAGGATTTCGGCGGTGCGCAGCCAGAGGGCGCCGTCCTTCTCATAGGTAAAGCCCATCTCGGTCAGACGATCGACCGTAGCCTTGACGAAACCACTCTCGTGAAGCTCGGATTCCAGGAACCAGCGATCGTACTCTACTCCGTAGCGGCGGAGGTCTTCCTTCATCTTCGGGATGTTGCGCTCAAGGCCGAATTTCGCCATGGCGGCATGGCGTTCTGCTTCCGGCTTGGAGAGCCACTGGTCGCCTTCCTGGGCATGGAACGCCTTTGCCAGTTCTTTGATATCCTCGCCGTGGTAACCGTCGGCCGGGAAACCGTCATAATACTCCACATCCGGCAGCCGGTCTTCTTCCTTTTCCGGAAGATCCGGCAGGTCGATCTTCCCCTCAGCGAGCTGTTGATACCGCGCGTCAATGGAAGCGGCGAACTTTTCGATCTGGTTGCCGGCGTCGTTTACATAGAACTCGCGGCTGACCTCATAGCCGGCGAAGCTCAGCACGGATGCAAGTGCATCGCCCAGCACACCGCCGCGGGCATTGCCAAGGTGCATGGGGCCGGTGGGATTGGCAGAGACGAACTCGACATTGATCCGCTTGCCTTCCCCGTCATTGATGTGGCCGTAGGACATGCCCTCTTCACGGACGCTGCGAAGCACCTCACTGTACCAGCGC
>CAZMXF010000375.1:0-3030 GCA_964570015.1 uncultured Oscillospiraceae bacterium
ATCGCTTTCCTTCGGATTCCGGGCGACGACAGCCGCAGCCTGGTCTGCGTGTTCAACTTCACTCCGGTCCAGTATGACGGATTTGTTTTCGGCCTGCCGCAAAACGGCACGCTGAAGGAGATTCTGAACAGCGACGATCCCGCTTTCGGCGGAAGCGGAGCAGGAAATCCCCGGGCCGTCCGGGCAAAGAAGCAGCCCTTTACCGATCTGCCGTGGTCAGCGGCCGTGACACTTCCGCCGCTCTCCGCCCTGTTCTTCGAGTTCCGGCCGACAGCCCCGCGGAAGCGCAAGGCGTAGTCCGCGTAATTTCTTTTTTGGAGTGTGAACCTGTTTGAATTTGTCACAGATCGTCTCTTACGGCGGCAGCTATCGCGAAGTCTGGGACGATACGTATCAACTGAAAATTGTATATGAAAACCAACACCGTCTCCGCCTCAGATTCCGAGGCGGAGCATGGTGTTTTACAGATGGAGAAAGACCTGGCAACTCGTTTACCGAAACCTTCTTTCGACAGGCGGCTGATGCCGCGGTAGCGGCAAAACGTTTCCTTGCCTCCGGACAGACGGCTGTGGATCTGTCAAAGCTGTCACCGGATGAGGGAACCGGACCGATGTTTGCCGCGGAATTCCTCAGAATTCTCCTGGACGACTACGGGCTGCATATGGAGACGGTATATCCCTATGTGGTTCCGTATATCGGAACCGTGCTGACCGAGAAAGAACTGGAACAGCTGTTTTTGCTCCAGCCGAGGAGCTTCCATTTGTTGAAGCAGATATTAATGCAGAGAGAATCGTTCCCTCCGGTTCTGCATGATATCCGGCTCCCGGTCTACCGTTCTCCCATGGGGGCGGTCAGGACGGACGAGCAGCTCAGTCTGTCTGTCGCGTGTCCCCGGGACGCCTTTTCGAGTGCAACCCTGGAACTCTGGGGCGACACGCTGCATCAGGAACTCCCGATGCAGGAGACAGAGGACGGATGGCAGATTTCCTTCCGAACTCCGGGGAAAGCTGCCGCGCTTTGGTATCGTTTCCGTCTGCAGTCGGCAGAAAAAAAGGAAGCCCGATGGGTCTGCGCAGCACCGGATGGAATCCACGCCTGGCTCCGTGAGGAGGCAAAGGACGGTTTTCGCCTCACAGTAGCGGCAGCTGACTTTGAGACTCCGGTCTGGTTCCGGAACACAGTGATGTATCAGGCCTTTCCGGATCGCTTTGCTTTCTCGGACGACGGGACGGCCGAAGCGGGAGTGCAATACCACCGCAGCATCGGACAGACCGCTGAACTGCACCACAGCCGTGACGAGGAGGTGCGCTGGCAGCCGAGAGCCTTTGAGAAGGCCTACATGCCGGACGATTTCTACGGCGGCACCCTCCGCGGAATCCGGGCAAAGCTTCCGTATCTCCGGGAGCTCGGCATCAGCTGCCTGTATCTCAATCCCATCTTCGAATCACGGTCCAATCACCGCTATGACACATCGGACTATCTCCGGGTGGACCCGATCCTCGGGACAAACGAAGACTTTACCGTACTGTGTGCGGAGGCCGAAAAGCTGGGCATCCGGATTCTTTGTGACGGTGTATTCTCCCATACCGGGGCAGACAGTATCTACTTCAACCGCGACAGCCACTATCCCGAACCCGGCGCCTGCCAGAATACGGCGTCACCGTATGATACCTGGTACGATTTTCACCATTTTCCGGATGACTACAGAAGCTGGTGGGGCTTCCGGGAACTGCCCGAGGTCAACGAGCTGGATCCCGCCTGGCAGGATTTCGTTGTCACGGGAGAAAACTCCGTGGTGCGGCAGTGGCTTCGCCGGGGAGCGTCCGGCTGGCGTCTGGATGTGGCGGATGAGCTCCCGGATGAAGTGTTGGAGTTGATTCGCTGTTCGGCACGGAAAGAGAAACCTGACAGTGTGATCCTGGGTGAAGTCTGGGAAGATGCGGTGCTGAAAGAAAGCTACGGCTCCAGACGGCGCTACGCCTTGGGCACGGCCTTGGATTCGGTTATGAACTATCCTTTCCGTAATGCCGTGCTGGACTTCCTGCACAGACGGATCAATGCCTTCGGGATGGCAGAATTCCTGACGGCACAGCAGCAGCATTATCCCGCGCCACTCTATTTCAGCCTGATGAATCTGCTCGGGACCCATGATGTTGAGCGCCTGCGCAATGCACTGGCCAGTCCTGTGCGCTGGAAAGAGCTGTCCCGGGAGAATCAGCTGAAGCTGGAGGCCTCGCTCACGGAAGATGACTGGCAGCATGCAGACCGGCTGGAACGACTTGCACTTGCGATTCAGTTCTCCGTCCCGGGTGTGCCCAGCGTCTACTACGGGGATGAACTCGCCATGACCGGCACGGGAGATCCCTTCAACCGCAGACCCCTGCGGGATGGGCCGCTGTCGCCGGAGGCAGAGTCTCTTCGTAACAGGATTCGGGAACTGGCCCGACTGCGAAATGAGCACCAAGCCCTGCGGGAAGGGAAGGCCTTCTTCCTGGCAACGGATGCTGATGTCCTGCTGATCTGTCGGAGCAGTGAGACCGAACACCTTCTTACGGTGGTAAACCGCTCGGAAGAGGAACGCAGCTACAGCTTGTGGCTTCCGGATTGCAAAACCGAAGGAAAAATCGCCCCCTGCTGCGCGGAAACGGTCTTCCTCTAGGAAAAGCACCTGTTCGGAGACTTATTGTTCACCGATTCTGCCGAAAATGATTCGAAGCGGCGGAAATGAGACAGAAAATCTGTAAAAACAGAAAGAAAAAACTTGCATTCCTTGAGGAACTGTGGTATCTTATTTAAGCTTGTGATTACACAGGTGATGAGAAAGGCGGTCCGCTGCCGTGTATTCGCTCCGGTATGAACGTCTATAGTGAAAGGATTGGATTATGGATCTGGTCAAAATTCTCAGCGAGCGGTACATGAAGCCCGAGCTTCCCGAAATGAACGTCGGTGATACCGTCCGTGTCCTCGTCCGCGTGAAGGAAGGTAACCGTGAGCGTACCCAGGCTTTTGAAGGCACTATCATTGCCAAGA
>CAZMXF010000376.1:0-3004 GCA_964570015.1 uncultured Oscillospiraceae bacterium
ATATGGGTCATCCATCCTTTTAACAACTATCCTGACACCGGGTTTAAAAAGCGTTCTCAGATATGCGACGGAGTTTTTTCCATAATCACTCATGAATTTTCCTTTCTCTTTGAAAATTTGGCTTGAACTCTGTTTTCTTCAGCCTTAATAAATAAATACAAAAAGGAGCCCGCATGTTTTCGAGCTCCTTTCTTTCGCTGTGATCAGAAATTCCGGGAAACTTTCTCAAGCATCATCGTCTGCATCGCCTTTGCAGTTCTCAAAGAGTCTTCCAATTCTTCTTTGAGCTCCTGAAGACGTGACAAGGCAAGATTTGCATCTCCGCTTTGGACAAGAACTGCCATCTCAGTGGTCAATGCATCGACCTGAATCGATTTTACAACCTCATCAATACTGTCAGATACCAGGCGGTTCATCACATTGACATCACGCTGGGTTATTACGCATCCAGAATCAAGTATTCTGTCCAGATGGGAGATGACCTTGTCAACAGATCCTCTGGTTCCTTTGTGCTTTTTGACGATATTCAGCTGATTCCGAAGTTTTCTGTATACCGGGCCTTTAGCTGAGTCGCTGTCGGTTGCATCTTCCAATGTCTTTGCGAGGTCTCCCAGGCGCATTTCTATTTCAGCATTTACCGCATCAACTGTTCCCATTCTGGATTCTCGCTGGAAACGGCTTTTGATTTCTTCAATATCCGGAATATCAGGATCGCCGAGAAGATTCAGCTGCTGCGGGCTTCCATTGATGCGCTGCCTGGATGCGCTCTGCCTCATCTTTTCGGCAATATTCATGACAACCGGATGATAATCCTTCTCCTGAAGGAAGACATCAATGCGGATCTTCTCGTGAAGCTGATCACGCCGGATGAATTTTTCATTAAAGGCATTGACAGCAGAAGCAACATAATCCGCCTGAGAAATATTCATGGATCCAGGTTTTCGGGTATCGTAATCCTGCCATGTCTTTTCGGCGGCTTTCTGATTGGTTGAAACCGAAACGCTGCGGAGGCTCCAGTCATCCCGGTATATTTCCTCGACTACGCTGCTGTATTCATTCTGCAGATCCCTGATCTTTTGAGCAAATTCCGCAAGACCTTCATTCGGCAGCCACCAGCAAAACTTGCCATTTGTCCCAATCTGGATTCCTCCGGCATTTCTCGCGATGGTATCCTTCTTTGCGGAAATCCGCCGCAGCTCAAGAATGAACCTTTTATCGATCAGGTAGCCGCTGGTAGTTTCATAGCACTGTGACCGGGGATCATCTTCTGAAATCCCGATTTCGGCAAGCAGCGCCTTTGTGGAAAATACTGCAAGGCCCCGGATAACGATATTGAAAACGGCTCCGTTGATTTGAGCTTCAAGATCCTGCCCGTTGATGAGACTGCCGAGAACATCGATCTGTTCATTCCTGTTCATCCCGGAAAGGACCGACACCAGTTGTTCAATAAAACTGCACATTATATTCTCCTGAATAACAAAAAAAGCCGCCTCGCTATGAGACGGCTTGTGAATAGAATTGACAGGACCGGGATTAATCTTTATCCCAGTTCAGTTCGTCGATACTGCTTGCTTTCTGATCTGCCGTATGGAGCCAGAACACCATAGGATATTTTCCTATCGCTTCATTGTAAGCTCTGCTTCCCCCTTTCACGCGGTCATCGAAACCGCCCATATGCCAGTTGATGCTCAAGGCTTCCTCATCAGTCAGTGGCATGAAACGGGTAATATACCAGACGCTTTTTTCACCATGGCCGAAAGGGAACCTGTCATCATAACCATATCCAGAATATGTTTCCCATTTGCCGGTTTCCATGTTAAGTCTGCGCTTCTGGACCTGACTGTAAAAATTGGTTTTGCAGAGGTCGTGAAGCAGACCGCAGACAGATACGGTTTCGTCGCTGTAGCCAAGATTCAGTTTCCTGTTCAGCAAATTCAGGTTGTTTCTGACATTGAGGCTGTGGATCAGCAGCCCGCTTCCGCAGGAAAGATGGTAGGACGCGGACGCTGGCGCTGTGTAGAAATCCGTTTCAGTTTCGATCCAGCTGAGAAGATCTTTGGAACCTTCGCGCCTGATCTCGCTGAAATTGATTCTGAACGATTCGATAGCTTTTTCAATATTGATTTTCATTTTCAACTCCGTAACATTTTTTCCCTGACTGTTTCCATATATGCGGACAAGTCAAGCAGATTATCAGCAGCCGCGCGGAGCTTTACCCCGCATTGCTGCTCTCCTTCCAGACGGAGAATATCGTTGACATCCTTTTCTTCTCCGTCAATATATTCCGGCAGCATGATACCGCAGCGCGGAATAGATTCACACCAAGTGCGTGCAGCCGCCATTGATGCCTTATCGTTCTGAGGAACGATGACAATAGTTTTGAATGGTTCCAATGAATGTTTCATTCTTTCCGACAGGGTCGTCCCATTTACGGCTGCTGCGGAATATCCAAGCTGATGCAGGGATACCGCGTCCGTAACTGATTCGGTAAGGTAAAGCGCCTGATCCGGATCAGCCAGTTCAAGCAGATACAGGTTCTTCCGTAAATTCGGTAGATCCAGGTATCTCTGTCCATTCGGGGAAACAGCTCTGCCTGTAAAATTTAGGACCTCCCCGTTTTTTGTCACATTCGGAAAAATGATCCGGTTCCTGTAATATTCCCTGCCGTGCCTGATGAATCCGGATTCCTTCATTATCTCGATAAATGAAGATCTTTTCGAAGGCTCAAGCATCAGCCCTTTTTTGTGAAGTTCGCTGATACCCGCGTATCCGATCTTCAATTTACGGATGGTCTTATCAGTAATACCGCGGCCGTACAGGTAATCTCTGGCCGTATTTACTCCGGAATCATTTTCTGACATCAATGTCTGATGGTATGCTTTTGCTGCCCAGAGAAACGCCCTTTTTGTGTTTTCCGAAAGATCAGTGTCCTGTTCCTCCTGGTATTTGACTATCCGTACCTTATGATAGACATCGTTTTCAGTGCTCCGCTTTATGCTCAGGA
>CAZMXF010000377.1:0-2980 GCA_964570015.1 uncultured Oscillospiraceae bacterium
CATGGTAATTTGATTTTGTCCTGGTAAAAAAGCGCTTAACGCTGACTTGGTAGAGGAAATTGGAGGAGCTTTTCGGCTCCTCCAAAACAATTCTTATGCGGAAATCTGTGCGTATCGCTCAGACATCAGGATGTGGAGCATGTTCTTGTAGGGCTCCATCTCACCCTCCATGACCTGCGAGAAGATACGCGGGGTGCAGCCGGATACTAACGCAACGCCCTGCTCATTCATCTTTACCGGCTGCTGCTCGTTGCGGGACTGGACATTCCAGAATACCACCTGAGGCAAACGGTAACCGTAAGACGCATAGAGCTTCTTTGCCTGCTCAAAGTTGGTAAGCGATGCACCGCGGGCACAGGAGTCAAACTCCATGTCGGATACAATATACAGAACAGACGGGAGCTCCTTCTGCGGGAGATGATTCTGAACTGCAGCAGAAAGAATCAACTCAAAAACAGCCTGCAGGTTTGTATTGGCACACTCACTGAAAGTACGGCAATAGCGGACCTTCTCTACAATGTCGTTACCCTTGATCTCTACAAGACGCGGGGTCATGGAGAAAGTGATGAAGTGATTCTGAAATGCGCTATGATTACGCTCTGCAAAATAGATTGCAAGGGACTGTGCCACCGCGGCGGGCTGGGGCTTGCCCCAACCATACATGGAACCGGAACCGTCTGCCACAACCAGTGCATTCTCACCCTTGGTGAAGTCCTCCAGTGCATTCCATGTCGCATTCAGTGCCTGTCGCTCGTTCGAAGATGCGTTGTATGCAGACTCCACAATGTCATACGGCATCAGGGCACCGGTATGGAGAGTTGCCTCACCAGCGGTAACCTTCTGCATAAACTGGCGGTAACGAAGCTCGTCATTGCGGAGAAAAGCCTTGCGATACTTGAACATGGCGCGGGAGGGCTGCTTTGCGTAGTCAAAGGAATAGTCACGCTCACGCAGGTTGTTCTCCAGAATGCGGATCTCATGACGCAGTGCGGTGAGTGCCTTGCGGTACTGCGCCTCAGTCAGGGCAAACGCACGGGCCAGCTGCTTCGCCATCTTTACGGTCTCTGCATTATGTGCATTCACCGAGGGGAGCCACTTACCCAAAAGGGAAACAGGATTACCTGCCTTGACGGCTGCCATGTCCACCTCAAACTGCTCACGGAGCAGAGCCTCTGCCTCCATGTGAACCGGGGTGTCCAGCAGGACAAGGATGTCGTCCCAGCGGCCAAACTCTGCAATGTACGGGAGGTTGCGCAGAAGAGAAGCCGGCTCAGTCTCTGCCAGATAGCGCAGAAGCACACGAAACACACGGCGCTCACCGAGGCCGCCTCGGACATCGCGGGCATAGAAGAGGATCTTCATGGCGAGATCCTTGTTCTCAGCAAAAGCGCGCAGAAAACGCTTTTCAATCTCTGCCTCGTTCTGGGAACGAAGTGCACCTACGGTGGCAAACAGGTTCAGACAGTCGGAACCAGTGGAACGCAGAGTTACTGCACCGTTCTCAGTCCAGGTCTTATTTGCCATATTCTTCAGAAACTCCAACATGAAAATCACTCCTTTCAATAATTTCGTTGGATGAAACACAGCCGCTACAAAGCACTTTTTCTTTTATCTTGAATGGATAATAAAAATAATTAGCTGTTTGTGCTTTTGGGCTGTTGGTGACCCCTGCGAGATTTGAACTCACATCCTTTGGTTGAGAGCCAAAGTTCCTGACCGATTAGAAGAAGGGGCCTACTACAAGGCACGCTTTTTTGCTGGAAGCAGCCGTGCTTTTACAGGAGTCGAACCTGTTCCACAATACTTAACAGGTATCTGCATGTATTTGCTGTACGTGCCTTTGGTGGTGCATCTGGCAGGAATTGAACCTGCATCTGTCGGTTTAAGAGACCGCTGCTTTCCCAGTTAAGTTACAGATGCATAGTGGAGCGCCCTGCGAGGTTCGGGCTCGCATCCCCTGTTCGGCAAACAGGGCTCTTTACCTTTAGATGAAGGACGCATCTGGCGACCTGGACGGGGTTTGAACCCGCAACCTCCGGAGCGACAATCCGGCTATTCGACCATCGAACTGCCAGGCCATATACAAAGCACGGTTGGTTGTTTTTCGCTGTTCTAACCCGTTTGAACCAAACCATCCACAGATGGCTGCGGGATTCGAACCCGCATCAGCGCCGTGACAGGGAACTGTAATTGCTGTCCGTGCTTTTCCTTTCGGTGATTGTACTTTACCACAGCATATGAAAAACTTCCCGGAAAAAAAGTTGCGAACACTTTCAAACTGCCGGAAAAGCACACAAAAAAGAGAACGCCATGTTTCTGACATTCTCCAGTGCGCGATCATGTCCCTGCCTTGAAATTATAGACAGGTTTAATTTGCTTGACAATCTCTGCTGTAGGCCCAATCTGTGAGAGAATAGCCTCCAAACCCTTGTAGGCCATCGGTGACTCATCCAGGGTGCTTTCAGCGACACAGGTTGTGTAGATTCCTTCCATCTCGTGCCTGAATTCTTCTACGGTCAAAGTATCCTGTGCAGCTGATCTGCTTAGAATGCGTCCCGCTCCGTGCGGTGCTGAAAAATTCCACTCCGGATTACCTTTACCGATGCAGATCAAAGCTCCGTCTCGCATATTAATCGGGATCAGCAACCGTTCTCCCTTTTGTGCAGAGATAGATCCTTTCCGGAGAATCCCATGCTCCGTATCAATATAATTGTGGATCGTGGTAAAACGGTCAATCTCGTGAAAACCCATACCAGAAACGATTTCCTGAGCCATCGCCTGACGGTTCAGATCTGCAAATCGCTGGACAATCCTCATGTCATGAAGATAGTCCTCGAAATCACTGCCTTCTACATAGGCAAACTTCTCCGGAATATCCGTCGGAGCACTGAAGTTTTCGGACAATTCCTTCAAACCCTGCTCGATCTCTGCAGCGCGCCCCTCCGCCTTATAGCGGTCAATCAGTTCCCGTCGGGATTCC
>CAZMXF010000378.1:0-2973 GCA_964570015.1 uncultured Oscillospiraceae bacterium
GACCGCCATAATCTTGCCGCCGACAGCCGGCTCGATGAACTGGATATCTCCTGTCTCGGGGTCGTACTCCAGCTCCATCGCGTCGGAGGTACAGCCGGTATCCAGCTGCACCGCGAAGCGCGGAGCAAAGTCGCGACCGTTGATGGTGCCGCCCACAAAAATGGCAGAGGGACTGTACTTACGGGAAAGAACAGTAAAGGCATTGGAATAGGCATCCGTATTGAAGTACTCGTAGCCCGTACCGCTGACGTAAATAATGCCGTCGATACCGCACTCCTTCACCTTTTCCACTTCGGTCTCGGGAAGCGCTCCGAGAATCACGGCATATAGCCGATCTCCTGTGGTGTCGCAGAGCTTTCGGAGCTCACAGCACAGCTCCAGGCCAACCGGCGCCACGGTCACGCCGTCGTGCTCGATATACACCCACATGTTCCGGTAATCGGATTTCTGCATCTGCGTCACCTCCTCAGATCGCGTCTTTTTCCGCCAGGAGCTTCAGAAGCTCGCTGACATCGGTCTTCGGGCTGCCCGTCCGAATGATCTGGCCGGGCTCCGGCAACTCAGGCGGATAGATCTTCGGCACGATGGTGCCGGAGCCGGGAACACCGATTTTCTCCGGATCCAGACCATCGATATTGTTGTCGGTATAGGTGGTGATCTCGGCTGTTTTGGAGTCGAGATAGGCTTTCAGATTGGGCAGACGCCCATAGAAGTTGTCTTTTTCCACGGTGATCAGACAGGGAAGCGTCGCTTCGACGAGCTCTTTGCCCGTCTCGAGGGTACGGGTCGCACGGACTTTCCCTTCCGCGATGGCGTCGATGCTGCAGCAGCAGGAAATCTGCGACGCATCAAAGCGCTCGGCCAGCTGCGAAGCCATCTGCCCGGTGGCGCCGTCCTGGGATTCCTTGCCGCAGAAGATCAGGTCGAACTTGCCCTCCATGTCGGCCGCTTTGACAATGGTATAACTGGTGGAGAGGGTATCCGCCCCACCGAAGGGGCGACCCGTAATCAGGACCGCTCTGTCGCCGCCGACCGCAAGGCACTCCCGCAGGGTGCTCTCGGCCATCGGTGGACCCATGGTGATGAGCGTGATCTCCCCACCGTATCGTTCCTTGACCTGAACGGCAGCCTCCAAGGCGTTCAGGTCCAGAGGATTGGTCAGAGTAGGAACTCCGGTACGAATCAGGTTGCCGGTTTCCGGATCCATTTTGACCAGGTCGATATCCGGGATCTGTTTGACACAAACGAGTATTCTCAGCATCTCTTACTCCTTTCAGCCCGCAAGAGACTCGTCACAGACCTTGCCCGGATTGAGAATGCAATTCGGGTCGAAGACCTTCTTGATCTCTCCCATCAGGTTGAAGACGTCTTCTCCGACGGACTCCTTCAGATACACCATTTTGGCGTGTCCGATAGAATGCTCACCGGAAACCTGGCCTTCCAGCTCCGCACATTTGGTATAGGCTTTGTCCATGATGATCTTGACCCGTTTCTTGAATTCCGCTTCCTCGAGATCATTGGAGCAGCAGTAGATGTGAAGATTTCCGTCGCCGGCATGGCCGAAATTGCGGATGCGGATACCGCCCTCTTCGCCCAGCTTGCGGATATAGATGAGGAAGGCCGGGATCTTGTCCACCGGTACCACCACATCCATTTCATCGATGAGCTTTGTATCCGCCTCAATTGCGGTGAGGAAGCTGGAGCGCGCAGACCAGGCGGCCTTTTTGGTGGACGTAGTGGCAACCACCAGCACATCCAGCGCGCCGGCGTCTTCCGCAATTTTACCCAGCCGGATCAGTTTCTGGTCCAGTTCGTCTTCGTCGCTGCCGACAAAGGTGACCAGGACCGAAGCACCCACATCTTCATTGTTCACCGTCTCAGGGAAGATCGGGTTGCCGGTAAAGGCAGCAGAGGAGGTGACGATATCCGCATCCATGAACTCGATGGACTGCGGGTCGAGGTTCGCCATCTTGATTTTCGGCACAAAGTGGATGCAGCTCTCTACATCCCGGAACGGCACCAGGCAGGAGATATCACAGAGCGGGTTGGGGATCAGCTTCATGGTCATCTCGGTGATAATTCCGAGAGTTCCCTCCGATCCGATCATCAGATGCAGAAGACTGTAGCCGGAGCTGGTCTTGCAGACCGATTTGCCAAGCTCAATGATTCTGCCGTCTGCCAGAACGACCGTGAGAGCCAGAACATAGTCTCGGGTAACCCCGTACTTCACCGCACGCATGCCGCCGGCGTTGGTGGAGATGTTTCCGCCCACAGTGGCGGTTTTCTCGCCGGGATCAGGCGGATACATAAGTCCGTGGGTCAGTGCGTCTGCCGCCAGATCCTTCAGCAGGACGCCCGGCTGAATCCGAACGACCAGATTGTCCATATCATATTCCAGGATCCTGTTCATGCGCCTGGTACAGAGCACCACACCACCTGCCAGAGGAACACAGCCTCCCACCAGACCGGTTCCCGCTCCCCGGCAGGTAACGGGAATGCGGTTGGCTGAACAGATCTTCATGATCTCGGATACTTCTTCCGTGGATTCCACATCAACCGCAACTTCCGGATAATACTTTCCGTAAATCGGCATCTCATCGTGGGAGTAGTTGGGGTCAATACTCTCTCCTTCAAAGAACCGTTTTTCACCGACCACCGCCTTCAACTGAGCCGCAATTTCAGGCGTGATCCTGTTGTATGTCGCCATGATAAACCTCCATCATCTGTTCATGAAACTTGACCGAACCCACGTTTTGCAGATTCGGTCAAGTTTACGCTGCCGCTCAGGCGAGCAGATCCGTGAGTGCGCCATCCACACCGATGGCACCGATCTGACGGGCAAGCTCTGTCAGCTCCGCCTCGAGTGCGTCGGAGTAGTCATTGCCGGTGACTTTCCGCTCCTCGATCAGACGTGCCTCGATCTCACCGGGCATGAAGATCTCCTTCACGCCGGTGGCGGTCCGGCTGTTTTTG
>CAZMXF010000379.1:0-2945 GCA_964570015.1 uncultured Oscillospiraceae bacterium
ATGATGCTCGGTGTTGCTGCGCTGTCTCTGGAATTAAACAGGCTTCGCCAGTGTTCCATACCGGCAACGGCAACAATCATTGAGGTGAACCGGCAGCGTGCCGCCAAAGGGGGATATACCTACAACCCGGTTTTTGAATTCTGCGTCGATGGGAGAATGATTCGCGGCAATGCAGGTCTGCCGGGCTCGCTGCTGGAAAATCAATACCAGGTCGGTGAAACTCGGATAATTCGCTATGAAAAAGGGAATCCTGAGAATTTCAGACTTCGCGGTAATTACACCATGATCCTGATCGGCATTCTCTTTCTTACGGCCGGAATCTATGGGTATATGAGTTGATGAGGTAAGACTAAGACTGTACTCAACACCTGATAATCAGGTTAAATAAACAATTATGAATGGAGAGATAGATCATGGCAAAAAAGAAAACAATTCTCGATTTACAGCAGATGAAGGAGAAGGGTGAACAGGCGGCATGGATGGTAATCTATGATTCCTGCCTGGCCTCCTTTGCGGAAGAGGCCGGGATGGATATGATCCTGGTCGGAGATTCCATGGGTATGGTGATCTACGGATATGAAGGAACGGTCCCAGTGACGATGGACATGTCGATTGTTCATTGTCAGGCAGTCCGCCGCGGAGCGCCCAACACTTATATTATCGGAGATATGCCTTTTGGAGCTTACCACGCCAGTACGGAAGATGCAGTTAACAACGCAGTAAGATTTATGAAGGAGGGCGGCGTAGACGCCATCAAACTGGAAGGCGGAGTTGCTGTTGCCGATAAAATTCGTGCCATTGCCAATGCTGGGATTGTTGTCTTCGGACACGTCGGACTGACGCCTCAGAGCAGTGCAGCAATGGGCGGCTTCAAGGTTCAGGGCAAGAATACCGCAACAGCAAAAGCTGTCATAGAGGACGCGATCGCCGTATACAAGGCCGGTGCGCGCACTCTGCTCCTGGAAGGCGTTCCGGAAGAGACCGCATCTTTCATCCATAAGATCTTGCCGATTCCAGTCTACGGCATCGGTGCCGGCAGTGACTGCGACGGACAGGTAATCCTGGCAGCAGACGCCCTGGGAGTCTATAAGAATTTCACTCCGAAGTTTGCCAAAAAATACTGCAATATCGGAGATATCGCCACTCAGGGAATGCGGGATTACATCGCAGATGTCAAGGCGGGTACGTTCCCGGCTCCGGAACACAAGTATAAGTTTACTGGCGACAAAGCTGAATTCGAGGCCTTTCTGGAGAAATTTGAGAAAACACTGGACCTTTGATGGTACACAACTGGAGGTAAAACATGCCGGCATTTGCAAAACGAATGGAGTATATGGCAGTCTCCGCAGCCATTATCAGAGGACTCTTTGGAGCTATGAACGATCCGGAAACCATCTCCTTCGGCGGAGGCGCACCTGCATCGGACGCGCTGCCAATTGAGGAGATTCGTGAAATTGCATCTGATGTGCTCAATCGTGACACCCGCGGGGTGGAAGCATTACAGTATGGCCCGGTTCAGGGGATCAGGCAGCTGCGTGAGATTGTTGCGGAAAAACTGCTGGCACCAAAGGGCATTTCTGCGAAAGCGGACGATATCCTTATTGTGAACGGCGGTCTGGAAACCATGAATCTGCTCTGTCAGGTGTTCATAAACCCCGGCGATGTCATTCTTTGCGAGTCTCCAACTTTTGTCCACAGTGTAGAAATCTTCGAAATGTTCGAGGCAAAGTGCATCGGCTGCAAAACGGATGACAAAGGCATTGTACCGGAGGATGTGGAACAGAAAATACTGAAATATCATCCCAAGATGGTCTATGTGATTCCAACGTTCCAAAATCCCACCGGGAAAACCCTTCCTGCGGAAAGAAGAGTAAAGCTTGCGGAGCTTGGCAGCAAGTATGATGTCATCATTCTGGAGGACGATCCCTACCGTGATCTTCGTTACAGTGGGGAAGAACTTAAGCCGATTAAGGCATACGATCAAACTGGCCATACCGTTCTCGCCAACAGCTTTTCCAAGATCTTTTCTCCCGGCAGCCGCCTGGGCTACGTGTATGCCGATCACGGAATCATAGAGAAGCTGGTTGATGCGAAATCCGCGACCAACTCTCATACTTCCATGCTGCCCCAGATCCTCTGCGCTGAGTTCTTTGCCCGGGGATATTACGACCAGCATTTGAAGAAACTTTGCGCGGTTCACAAAGAGCGACGGGATGCCATGATGGCTGCTTTGGAAAAAAACATGCCGGAAGGAACCAAATGGGTATTTCCGGACGGCGGATTGTTCAGCTGGGTGGAGCTCCCTGAAAGCATTGATACAACCGAACTGCTGAAGGAAGCAGCAGATTACAAAGTAGCGTTCATTGCCGGTGCGGGCTTCTTCGTGGGCAACACGGGAGAAGGAAAGAACTGTATGCGAATCAGCTATGGAAACGTAACACCAGAGAAAATCAATGAAGGAATGAAGCGCCTGGGCGACCTGATAAAATCGAAACTGTAAGAATATTGAAGTTAAAGAGCCGTTAAATTAGAAACAGTAGATAGTTCGGAAAGCCGAGGATCTGCACTCACAGTTCCTCGGAATTTCTATTTCAAAAATCTTTTTTTCCTGTGACATTATTGTGATAATCCCTGTGCTATACTGCGCTCGTAAACAAAAAGAGGCCGACAGGTCAACAAAAATTAAAACAAAAAGGAGAAAAAGAAAATGAAAAAAGCAGTTGCAATGGTTATGGTAGTCGTTATGATGCTGGCCTTCGGCGTGACGGCCTTCGCGGCAAACGGACCTCTCACAGTGGAACAGGCGAAGCAGGCGGCTCTGGATTATGCCGGAGTGAAAGCCTCGGAAGCCACCTTCACCAAGGCACACAGGGACTGGGACAACGGAAGAGAAGTGTACGAGATCGAGTTCTATGCCAACAACACCGAGTATGACATGGACGTTG